>NZ_JBKFSQ010000027.1:0-69695 GCF_046569525.1 Salmonella sp. 741265055_HSA
AATCCGGGCTGAGTTCCCTCAAAGTGATCTACTATTTGGCGCAGCTATTTAGTCTTAATAATAAGCAAATACTTTATCTTGAAATAGAGGACGAATGGTGGGCATAAGAGAAGGATTTTGGCGATCACAGGAGTCGTATTTGATATCTTGGTCTGTTGAATTTATTGACTTTTATCGTGTTGGATTTTTGTTGGTGCTCCCTATTGTGCCCCCAAATGATTTTGCTTGTGGGGTTTGGGGACATCCTGAGCTACTTTTTAGGCTCTGTTTTCCACTGTAACAAAGCGGCGATATCTTTCTCACCTTCGGCTTCTTTTAAGCGCCGTTGTTGTTCAGCAAACTGACTGTATTCCGCCTGCGCTTTTTTATCGGCCATTTTCTTACTGACTTTACCTGCGCCTTGCAAAACCTCACGGTCATTAAATTGCAGGAACTGATCCAGCTTATCCTGCCAGTCGCGTAAAAAGACCTGTTGACGACGACGGGCCTGATCCTCGGCGAAATCCAGCCACATGTTAACTACGCGGTTAAGCTCGCTGACTTCATCCTGAGTGAGATAATTTTTTGCCACCGTCACGTCACATTTGCGCACCTCTTCACCTTTATAGCTGGTCAGCCCCATATGCGGCTGGCAGGCGTCAGCACGCTGATGAATGAGTTCAGCGGCGGTATACCCGGTACAGGCAAAATGTAACTTGTTCTGGATGGTTTGAAAAAACTGCGTGGTTTCTTTGAGGGACGGTTGATAATCGGCGGCCAGAGCAAAGATCTCGCGTACCCGCAAATAAACCCGACGTTCGCTGGCGCGGATATCGCGGATACGCTCCAGCATCTCATCGAAATAGTCGGGTACAGCCGATGAACCCACGGGCGGATTTTTCAGGCGCTCATCGTCCATCACAAAACCTTTGATCAGGTATTCCTGGAGCGTCTGGGTTGCCCACTGGCGGAACTGCGTGCCGCGCGGGGAGCGAACGCGGTAGCCGACAGCAAGGATGACAGGCAGGCTGTAGTGAAGCCTGTTGCGGCTTACCTGACGGCCACCTTCCTGTTGAACTTGTAAGTAAGACTTACAGGTTGCGTTTTGCTCAAGTTCGCCTTCTTCATAGATCGCTTTAATGTGCTGTGTAACGGCCTGGGGAGTGATCTGATAAAGGTTTGCGATGATTGCCTGAGGGAGCCATAGCGTCTCTTGCTCAAAGCGGCATTCAACGCGTACTTCACCGTCATCGCTGGCAAACATAATGAATTCACCTGCCGGGGATTGGGTTAAGTATTTATCTTCCATGCCGCCTCCGCTTATATCTGACTCGCGATGCTGTAATCCGCTTAGTATGCCAGAAATTCCTGGTGAAGCTCATTACGCAGATAGCGTTTATTTTGCGGGTAGCGCCCCTGGATAGTGTTTCACCACGATATCGTTCATCTTCTCTACCAGATCCAGACGCTTGAACGTAATATGCCCGCTGCCTTTCTGAAAGTAGTGGATAGAGAATAAATCATCCTCAAAAACCTGCTGATGCGGGTTATCACGAATGAAGTCCATCAGTCGGATAGTCACATCGTATCGGTTATCGGGAATGGTTTTACCATCCAGCAGGTAGAGCATCCGTTCCAGATCGGCGAGCTGGTCGCGTCGCCAGCCCCAGTTCAGGCTGTAGCCCCATCGGTCATGCTTCACCAGATTGTTGACGATAATCTTCTTGCCGAAATAACAAGGATTATTGGTTTTGTACTCCTAGCTTAACCCCTTAAATACATTGATAATCCCACGTTCGAAAACATCCCGTTCCTTGACCGGAGGTTGTGGCTCGACACCCATCACACTTTGCAGCACGTCGTTACTCGGCTCGCCGTAGGTCGCTCCGAGCGGCATCAACGCTTTCCCGTTGCCATTTTCATCCTGCTCAAGCAGACGAATGGATTCGCGTTTTACCGTACTGAGCACCTGCGGGCTATGGGTCGTGACAATAAATTGGATCTGTGGAAATGCGCTGCGCAAAGACTGGATAATTTGTTGCTGCCAGGCCGGGTGCAGGAACATGTCAACTTCATCAATCAGCACTATCCCCTGAGTTTTTAAGGCGGCTTCATCGTGTAAATGTGGGTTGAGTTTGACACAGCGAAATGCGATATCCGCAACCATCGCAACCGCATTACGTAAGCCGTCACTGAGCTGGGATAAAGGGATTTTGCCGTGCTGTGGATGGTTCATCACCAGTTGCTGGTTATGGCTGAAACTGTATTCCAGATCGCGCCATCCCGTTACATCTTTTGTCAGACAGTTAATTGCCTGCTGAATAACCTCAATGGATTCTTTTATTTTATCAACGCGAATCCCTTCGGCGATATCAACTGCGGAGTTTTCCAGTAACCTAATCTGGAACTCACGATAGCTAAGTCATAACCAGTTATACCACTGCTCGAATTGTTTATAATTTGAGGTAGCTGAAAGGCAATTATCGTAGCCCGTTAACCGTGAATATGATCTGACAATATCGTATACCAGTTTGCCAGGCTCCGTTGGCTCATATTGTCTTTCCTGATACCACAATCGAGCCGTGCCAAGATAAAGCATTAACGGAAGATCAACATATTGTTTGTTGTTTTCGTCGCGCACATGCTTTTGAAGCCGTTCACCCCAGCGGGTAAGCTGCGCCGCCGTCTTATCTTCATGCGGTGGCTGTTCTCCTCGCTTGTCGAGCATCCAGGTTGCCGTCTTTCCGCTTTCCCATTCTCCGGTAGCTGTAATCATGGCCGGAGACGACATTTCCATGTTCAGCGCTTCGGGGCGGAAAACCAGACGTACATCTTCGGTACGGATCGCTAGTGATTTATCTTTCACGTAGAGGCTGGCATCAAAACCACGAATGAAGGGGAACAGCGCCAGGCGTACCGCATCCAGCACTGTCGTCTTGCCCGCGCCGTTCGGTGCAACCAGAATCGTAATGTGCTCATCAAAAGTAATATCGAGCTGCCTGAAACAACGAAAGTTAAGCAGTGAAAGTTTGTCGATTCTCATTACACCAGCCCCACCTGTTTTTATGTTTTAGTATAATAACATTTATTGCACGCTTTAAACGGGCATGGGTTACGTCTTTTATCACGTTTTAACTATTTATCCTGTTGATTAACATGGTTTTTTAAGGAATTAATAAAATCCTTTCCTGTCGTGTCCGTAGAGTATCGACAGCCAGGAGATAAGGTGACTGTTGCTGATAACCATATTCTTTGCGATCGATACGAAATCGCTCATGTTTTTTCTTCAGAAAGTTACGGCATCGACAAACGTAGCGCCTGCGTTGATAAACGTAAGGCTATAGTGCCGTTCAAGTAGATGAGTAAGCTGCGACGTTACTGCTCGTATGAACACCATCCACCCTTATGATGTGAGCCCGTACCCCCATGTGGATGTTGACCCTTTGGGCAGGCAAGCGCACCGGATGATGCCGTGACGGTAATAAAAGCGATAATCACCGCTGTAAATAATCTCTTCATATATAACTCACATTAATAAATTAGAACATATTACTACCTACTACAGAATACGCATACTTGATACGGAATTTGGGGATAATATAACGCGTACTTTAGTTTAAATTCTATCCTTCATGTGGCATAGGTTATCAGGATAGGTTTTCGTTATGAATTTTATCTGAGATATTAAAGCAACATATTGGGGGGAATATGAGTTATAAATATGTTGGTAAGCATGGCTGTGATGTTGCATTGCGGATGGGCTATAAAGAATGCCCCGATGAAAATGCTTATGGTGATGCCTATTATATCAAAGATGGGTTAAAATGGATATTTAATATAACAGGCTTAAAAAAACGGCTTGGCGTATACAGCGACGACGATCTCCGTAAACAGAACTATGATGTAGATACCTATTATCGAGTTGAAAACCAACAGGAAGAAAGTGCAGATGATGAAATGCAATCGCTATACCATAATTTAGCGGTAGAAGAAGGAGAACCCGTGTATCTGGAGGAAGGCATGTATCTTTATCCGGATGGCTCTATACGTTGATCTCATAATTTTGGCCTGGCGTACTTTTATCCCTTCTTTGCGGACGATATCCCACAATAAATGGACGTTCGGTTTTAGCAATCGGTAAATGGTGATTAATAAAATAATATTCCACTTTCTCTCTCCACCTTTCCTTTCGTATTATATGCAAGAACTGGTCTTAATAATAAGCACATACTTTGTCCCGAAATAGAGGACGAATGGTGGACATGAGAGAAGGATTTTGGCGGAAGATCACAGGAGTCGAACCTGCCCGGGACCGCTGGCGGCCCCAACTGGATTTGAAGTCCAGCCGCCTCACCGGAGACGACGATCTTCCGCGCCTCGATTGCTACATGGAGGCGCGCGCATTATAGCTACT
Organism: Salmonella sp. 741265055_HSA; assembly: GCF_046569525.1. Lineage (NCBI taxonomy): Bacteria > Pseudomonadati > Pseudomonadota > Gammaproteobacteria > Enterobacterales > Enterobacteriaceae > Salmonella > Salmonella sp. 741265055_HSA. The sequence goes on from NZ_JBKFSQ010000027.1 coordinate 4,394, forward strand.
TCCTGGCGTTTCCACATCCCCTCCCGTGCTTTTTTAACTTCCCTTTCCTTCTGCCATGATCGGTTTCATATAAATCCCCATAAAATCCATTAGTTACATTTCATCACACTTTTTGACGCTACCCTGATCACAGAAAACAAGAATCGTAATTTGATAACCAAATAACGGAATATTCACGCTCGCAGGGAAGGTTTACAAAAACTGTAACCGGTATCAGTGAGCGTTGTGAGCGTTAAGGATGCGTAATGAAAAGTGAGATTCTCTCCGTTAAGGAGAAGATTGGCTATGGTATGGGCGATGCCGCCAGCCACATCATCTTCGATAACGTCATGTTATATATGATGTTCTTCTATACCGATATTTTCGGTATTCCCGCTGGTTTTGTCGGCACCATGTTTTTACTGGCACGTGCGCTTGATGCCATCTCCGACCCTTGCATGGGCCTGCTGGCCGACCGTACCCGCTCTCGCTGGGGCAAATTCCGACCCTGGGTGCTGTTTGGCGCGTTGCCGTTTGGTATCGTTTGTGTGCTGGCTTATAGCACGCCGGATCTCAGTCTGAACGGCAAAATGATTTATGCCGCCCTCACCTACACGTTGCTCACCCTTCTGTATACTGTGGTCAACATCCCTTACTGCGCGTTGGGTGGTGTAATAACTAATGACCCAACGCAGCGTATCTCCCTGCAATCCTGGCGCTTTGTGCTGGCAACGGCGGGCGGAATGCTCTCTACCGTACTGATGATGCCTCTGGTGAAACTGATTGGCGGCGAGAATAAGGCGCTGGGCTTCCAGGGGGGGATTGCGGTGCTCTCAGTGGTGGCGTTCCTGATGCTGGCGTTCTGCTTCTTTACCACCAAAGAGCGCGTTGAAGCGCCTGCCACCCATACCTCCATGCGTGAAGACCTGCGTGATATCTGGCACAACGACCAGTGGCGCATAGTCGGCCTGCTCACCATCCTGAATATTCTGGCGGTATGCGTGCGCGGCGGAGCGATGATGTATTACGTCACCTGGATATTGGGCAAGCCGGGCGTGTTTGTCGCCTTCCTCACCACCTATTGCGTCGGCAACCTGATTGGCTCGGCGCTGGCAAAACCGTTGACCGACTGGAAATGCAAAGTGAGCATTTTCTGGTGGACCAACGCCTTACTCGCAGTAATCAGCGTGGCGATGTTCTTCGTACCGATGCACGCCACGATCGCTATGTTCGTCTTTATCTTCGTGATTGGCGTGTTGCACCAGTTAGTCACGCCTATCCAGTGGGTGATGATGTCTGACACCGTCGACTACGGCGAATGGTGTAACGGCAAACGCCTGACGGGGATCAGTTTTGCCGGCACGTTGTTCGTGCTGAAACTGGGTCTTGCCCTCGGCGGGGCGCTGATTGGCTGGATGCTGGCAGGTGGCGGTTACGATGCGGCGGCGAAAACGCAAAACAGCGCCACGATCAGCATCATCATCGCTCTGTTCACTATCGTCCCGGCCATCTGTTATCTGCTGAGCGCCGCGATCGCCAAACGCTACTACACCCTGAAAAGCCCGTTCCTGAAAACCATTCTGGAACAACTGGCGCAGGGCGCACACCGCAACGAACAAGAATTTACCTATAAAGAATTGCAGAACTAAAGGAACAGACTATGAAAATTAGCGACGGAAACTGGCTGATCCAGCCTGGCCTTAATTTGATTCACCCGGTTCAGGTGTTCGACGTTGAACAGCACGGGAATGAGATGGTGGTCTATGCCGCGCCGCGCGATGTCCGCGAACGAACCTGGCAACTGGATACCCCGTTGTTTACCCTGCGTATTTTCTCGCCGCAGGAAGGCGTGATAGGTGTACGGATGGAACACTTCCAGGGCGCTTTGGATAACGGCCCACATTATCCGCTCAATGTCTTGCAAGATATCAACGTAGAGATGCAGAACAACGCCGAATTTGCCGAACTCAAGAGCGGCAGCCTGAGCGTACGCGTCACCAAAGGTGAGCTTTGGTCACTGGATTTTCTGCGCAACGGTGTACGTATCACCGGTAGTCAGTTGAAAAATAACGGCTATGTGCAGGACACCAATAGCGGGCGCAACTACATGTTCGAGCGTCTGGATCTCGGCGTGGGCGAAACCGTCTACGGGCTGGGCGAGCGCTTTACCGCGCTGGTGCGCAACGGTCAGACGGTGGAGACCTGGAACCGCGACGGCGGCACCAGTACCGAACAGTCTTACAAGAACATCCCGTTCTATATCACCAACCGTGGCTACGGTGTGCTGGTAAACCATCCGCAGTGCGTGTCGTTTGAAATTGGCTCCGAGAAAGTCTCCAAAGTTCAGTTCAGCGTCAAGAGCGAGTATCTGGAATACTTCGTCATCGACGGCCCGACCCCGAAAGACGTGCTGAACCGCTATACCCAATTTACGGGTCGTCCGGCGCTGCCGCCCGCCTGGTCGTTTGGCCTGTGGCTGACCACCTCATTTACCACCAACTACGACGAAGCGACCGTTAACAGCTTTATCGACGGTATGGCCGAGCGTAATCTACCGCTGCACGTCTTCCACTTCGACTGTTTCTGGATGAAAGCTTTTCAGTGGTGCGATTTTGAATGGGACCCGGTGACTTTCCCCGATCCGAAAGGGATGATTCGCCGCCTGAAAGCGAAAGGGCTGAAAGTCTGCGTGTGGATTAACCCCTACATCGGCCAGAAATCCCCGGTCTTCCAGGAGCTAAAAGAGAAAGGGTATTTGCTTAAACGCCCGGACGGCTCCTTGTGGCAGTGGGATAAATGGCAGCCGGGACTGGCGATTTACGACTTCACCAACCCGCAAGCCTGCGAATGGTATGCCGACAAGCTGAAGGGCCTGGTGGAGATGGGAGTGGACTGCTTCAAAACTGACTTCGGCGAACGCATTCCAACGGATGTGCAGTGGTTTGATGGTTCAGATCCACAGAAAATGCACAACCATTATGCCTACATCTACAACGAACTGGTGTGGAACGTGCTGAAAGAGACCGTGGGCGTTGAAGAGGCGGTGCTGTTCGCCCGTTCCGCCTCGGTGGGCGCACAACAGTTCCCGGTGCACTGGGGCGGCGACTGCTACGCCAACTACGAATCGATGGCGGAAAGCCTGCGCGGCGGGCTGTCCATCGGCCTGTCAGGGTTTGGCTTCTGGAGCCATGATATTGGCGGATTCGAGAATACCGCCCCGGCGCATGTCTACAAGCGTTGGTGCGCATTCGGCTTGCTCTCCAGCCACAGCCGCCTGCACGGTAGCAAATCCTACCGGGTTCCGTGGGCCTATGACGACGAGTCCTGTGACGTGGTGCGCTTCTTCACCGAACAGAAGTGCCGGATGATGCCGTATCTGTATCGGGAAGCGGCGCGCGCCAACGAAGCCGGTACGCCAATGATGCGGGCGATGATGCTGGAATTCCCGGACGATCCGGCGTGTGATTATCTTGATCGCCAGTACATGCTGGGAGATGCGGTCATGGTAGCGCCGGTATTTAGTGAAGCGGGCGACGTGGAGTTCTACCTGCCAGAAGGTCGCTGGACGCACCTGTGGCGCAACGATGAAGTGCAGGGCAGCCGCTGGCATAAACAGCAGCATGGCTTCCTGAGCCTGCCAGTGTACGTGCGTGACAATACACTACTGGCGCTGGGCAACAATAGCCAGAAGCCCGATTACGCCTGGCATGAGGGTACGGCCTTCCAGTTATTCCATCTGGATGACGGCTGCGAAGCGGTCTGCGAAGTCCCTGCTACGGATGGTTCGACAATCTTTACGCTGCAGGCGAAACGCACAGGCAATACCATTACGGTGAGCGGCGAAGGCGAGGCGCGCAACTGGACGCTGTGTCTGCGTAATATTACGCAGATTAGCGGTACCAAATGCGGTTCATATGCGGGAAGTGAACTGGGCGTAGTGGTCACCCCGCAGGGACATGAAGTGGTGATTACGCTTTAAATCTGAATCGCCGGATGGCGCCGTGAGCTGCGCTTATCCGGCCTACAGATGAGCAAGAACCGTAAGCCCGGTAAGCGCCATCGCCACCGGGCAAGCCCTCAATTACAGCGCTGGCTCCGTTGACGTAACTTCCCCGCCGGACACCACGCCCGCTTGCATCGTCTGTGTTATCTGCTGCTTTTGTGCGTTGACCGCGTGTAATTGCCCGTTTACCGTCGGTTTCAACGGCGCATCGGCCTGAATATTGCCGCTGGTCGTGAGCTGAATATTGCCATCGCCAGCAATCGGTAATGCCGGCCAGCCCCACTGTTGTAGCACATCCATTGGTACGCCGCGTCCGTTCAGGCTGATTTGCGTCTGACGCTCCGGCAGTTGCGATACGCTGGCAGTGGCTTCCAGTATCCCTTTTCCAGTAAACGCGCTCAGATCGCTGATGTTGACCGTGCTGGCATTAGCCGTCAACGACAGCGACGGGCGGCGCACGTCCACACGGTTAAAGGTTGCCGCTGCGGCGTTGAGGGTCGCATTGCCGCTCCAGACGCCCCATTGATGATGTTGTACCAGCCCCAGGTTTGCGCCGTAGCCGTCCAGAGCGGTGATTTGCCACGGGAAGGCTGGGTCGATATCGATCACCAGATTGCGGCTGGCGCTGAATTTTTTCAGCGTCAGGCTGTTCAACCAGTCGGGCAGCGGCTTCATCCATAACTGCTTCCAGTTTTCCGGCAGCGTATACTCCAGCCCGGCGATAGCGGTATCGTCCAGAATAAGCGCTTTGCCTTCGCGTAACCAGGCGCCGGAGGTTCTGACCATACCGCCTTCCCAGCGGGTGGTGAACTGGCGTAGCGCAACGCCCTGTGGTGAAAATTCGGCGTTCAGGATTGGATCGAGCAAGTGCAGCGAGCCGTAAATAAACTCGCTGGCGTTCATCGATAATTTACCTTCCTGACTTTGCCAGTCTTCTTTGTGCAGAGTCAGATTGCGCAAACTCAGGTCAAGATCGGTGACTGCCCAGTCTGGCCCTTGCAGGCTGGAGTCCGTCACTTCAAGACGACCAATCTGCAAAGATGGAACCGTAGTAAGCGGCGCGAAAAACTCGCTCAGGGATTTATCGCTTTGTAACCGAATATCATTCAGCCGCAGATTTTCAACGACCCAACTACCGTCAGCGTTACGCCGGGCGACGCCGGTTAACGCTCCGCGCGCCATATCGGCGCCGACGGTGTTTAACATCACCTGATTATGGTCGATACTGCCTTCAATAAGCACATTCGTGGCGGGAACGTCGTTTAACGTCAGCGAACCGGCGCTCAGTTGGATCTGGGCTTTATTGCCCAATACCCGACCGGCTTCGGGGCGCCAGGGCATAACGCCGCCGTTAACGCGCTGGGCGCTCAACCGCCATTCGCTACCGGGACTATTGAGCGCCATATTGCGAAGTTGCAGGCGGTCGGCCTCAAACGGGAAAGGGGCGGTTTGCACTGAAATATTCAGCGTGCCGTCCTGTAACAGAATCGTGTCGACATGCAGCGGCGCGGTTAACTGGCGAATGCTCAGACCGATATCTACGGTTTTCGCGACCAGGGTAGCAGGCTGACCATCACGACCAAAGGTCACATTCTCCAGTAAAAGATGGGATGGGGCGGAAAAACGATGATCCATCACGTCGAATGTGAGGTGATAACCGCTGTTCTCTGATACCCAGTTGCTGACATGATCTGCGCCCCAGCGCGTTTGCAGCAGAAAATAAAAGCCGAAAATCACCACTAAACAGGCGATCAGCACGTAGAGAAGCAACCTCCCAATCAATTTCATGGTCTTCCATCCCGTGAAATGCACATAGGGGATTTATGCACGATTTGCGTGCAATCCTCAAGACAGGAATGGTGAAAGAGCGTTACAGCAGCGGCGAATCGTGTCGCCGCCGCAGGGTTTTTACGGTTTTTCCGGCGGGAGAATCAGGTTCAGCACGATAGCCGTGATGCCACCAGCGGCAATTCCGGATGAGAGCAGATTTTTCACCCATTCCGGCGCGAACTGCAGGATCTGCGGCTGTTGCGAGACGCCAAGACCCACGGCCAGCGACAGGGCGATAATCAGAATCGCGCGGCGGTTCAGCGGCTCACGCGAGACAATACGCACCCCGGAGGCGGCAATGGTGCCGAACATCACTAACGTAGCACCGCCGAGCACCGGTTCCGGGATATGCTGCACAAAACCGCTTACCGCCGGGAACAGGCCGAGCACAATCAGCATCAGCGCGACGACAAATCCCACATAGCGACTGGCGACGCCGGTCAACTGAATTACGCCGTTGTTCTGACCGAAACAGGAATTCGGGAACGTATTAAATACCGCTGAAACAAATGAGTTCAGGCCGTTAGCCAGTACGCCGCCCTTTAGCCGTTTCATGTACAAGGGGCCGGATACCGGCTGCTCGGAGACATCAGAGGTGGCGGTGATGTCGCCGATGGTCTCCAGCGACGTAATCATAAAGACCAGCATCAACGGCAGTAACAGGTTCCAGTCAATGCCCAGACCATAATACAGCGGGGTCGGCACCATCAGGATGTCCTGTGAGACCGGCGCGTTATTCTCAGGCAACATGCCCATAAACCAGGCCAAAAGATAGCCAGCCGCCATGGCAATAACCAAAGAAGCCACGCGCAGGTAGGGATTACGCTGCCGATTCAGCAGGATAATAATGGCCAGGACGACGCCGGCCAGCAGCAGGTTTTTCGGTGCGCCAAAGGTGTTGTCGCTCATGGCGGCATAGCCGCCGCCGATGGAGGTTAGCCCCACCTGAATCAGCGACAGGCCAATAATCATCACCACGACGCCGGAGACTAACGGCGTGATAATCCGGCGCGCCAGATGTAGAATGCGAGAAAGCACCATCTCGGTGCAGCTTGCCAGCATCAGCGTGCCGAACAGCGCCGCCATCATCGTCGGGACGTCCGCGCCGCCGGTTTTCAGCGCGGTACCGCCCATAATCAGCGGGGCGACAAAGTTAAAACTGGTTCCCTGGATGGATAACAGCCCCGATCCTACCGGCCCCCACGCTTTGATTTGAATAACAGAGGCTACGCCGGAGGCGAACAGCGACATGCTGATAATGTGCTGCGTATCCTGCGCCGGTAAACCCAACGCCTGGCAGATTAACAGCGCTGGCGTGATTACCGCGACAAACATAGCCAGCAGATGCTGACAAGCGGCAAAAAGGGTTTGAGGGAGCGGCGGGCGATCTTCAAGACGGTAAATTAATTCGCTGTTTTGCGTCTGCGCAACCGGTTGCGCATCTGCCGGCTCGATGGCGTTAACGGACATCAGGGACATTCTCGTGGTGGAAAAGCGGTGATTTTATCTGACCAGGTGGTAAAAGCAAACGATTGCGAGCGAATATTCTTAATATTTAAAAAAGATAAATGCACCTTTTTATATAACTTTTTGCCTTTTTCTGCTTAAAATCCATGCCGAAGACTCGCAAAGAGCTAAAAAACTGACTCAGGAAATGATTTGTGCGCACATGTCACAGCGCACTACAGGAGCTTTAAATGTTTGAACTCGATACCTTATCGACCCTTGTCGCCGCCACGCTGGTGCTGCTACTGGGTCGCAAGCTGGTCCAGTCTGTCTCCTTACTGAAGAAATATACGATTCCGGAACCGGTGGCGGGGGGGTTACTGGTCGCGGTTGCGCTGCTGGTGCTGAAAAAAAGCGTCGGTTGGGAGGTCAACTTTGATATGACCCTGCGCGATCCGTTGATGCTGGCGTTTTTCGCGACGATCGGTCTTAACGCTAACCTGGCCAGCCTGCGCAAGGGGGGACGCGTTGTTGGCGTCTTCCTGGTCGTCGTGGTCGGATTACTGCTGATGCAGAATGCCATCGGTATCGGCATGGCGAGTCTGCTGGGGCTGGACCCGTTAATGGGGCTGATTGCCGGGTCAATTACGCTGTCCGGCGGACACGGTACCGGCGCGGCGTGGAGTAAACTGTTTGTCGAACGTTATGGTTTTGCCAATGCCACCGAAGTTGCGATGGCATGTGCAACCTTTGGCCTGGTGCTGGGCGGGTTGATTGGCGGCCCGGTAGCGCGTTATCTGGTGAAACACTCCACCACGCCGGATGGAATGCCTGACGATCAGGCCGTGCCGACAGCCTTTGAAAAGCCGGATGTGGGCCGTATGATCACCTCTCTGGTGCTAATCGAAACTATCGCCCTGATTGCTATCTGTCTGACCGTGGGCAAAATCGTAGCGCAGCTACTGGCGGGAACGGTGCTTGAACTGCCGGTCTTCGTTTGTGTGCTATTTGTTGGGGTGATCCTCAGCAATGGCCTGGCGCTGGTGGGTTTTTATCGCGTATTTGAGCGTGCTGTTTCGGTGCTGGGGAACGTGAGTCTGTCACTGTTCCTGGCAATGGCGCTGATGAGCCTGAAGCTGTGGGAACTGGCGTCGCTGGCGCTGCCGATGCTGGCGATTCTGGTGGTACAGACCATCTTCATGGCGCTGTACGCGATCTTTGTCACCTGGCGCATGATGGGGAAAAACTACGATGCGGCGGTGCTGGCGGCGGGTCACTGTGGTTTTGGCCTGGGCGCAACGCCGACCGCCATTGCTAATATGCAGGCGATTACCGACCGTTTTGGCCCCTCGCATATGGCGTTCCTGGTGGTGCCGATGGTCGGCGCGTTCTTTATCGATATCGTCAATGCGTTGGTGATCAAGCTGTACCTGATGCTGCCGATTTTCGCGCAATAATAGTTTGTACGGCGGCATTAAAGCCGCCGTGCTCATTAGGCGTTGGAATAACGTTCGGTTTCCGGCATCCAGCGCTCAATCAGCGCTTGTGCCTGCTGCGGATAACGTTCGTGAATATGACGGGCAATACGCTGAACTTCGGGGATCATGGCTTGATCGCGCAGCAAATCAGCTACTTTAAATTCGGCGTTCCCCGTCTGGCGGGTGCCCAGTAATTCCCCCGGGCCGCGAATCTCTAAATCTTTTTGTGCAATCACAAAGCCGTCGTTGCTGTCGCGCAATACCTGTAAACGCTTCTGCGCCGTTTTCGACAACGGCGATTTATAGAGCAGCACGCAGTGCGACGCGACCGCGCCACGGCCAACGCGCCCTCTGAGCTGGTGTAACTGCGCCAGGCCCAGTCGCTCCGGGTTTTCAATAATCATCAGGCTGGCGTTAGGAACATCGACCCCCACCTCAATCACCGTAGTGGCGACCAGCAGATGCAGTTCACCCTGCTTAAAGGCCTGCATCACCGCCTGTTTTTCGGCGGGCTTCATGCGGCCGTGTACCAGGCCGATATTCAACTCCGGTAACGCCAGCTTGAGCTCCTCCCAGGTGGCTTCCGCCGCCTGCGCTTCCAGCAGGTCAGATTCTTCAATCAGCGTACAGACCCAGTAGGCCTGACGGCCTTCGGTTGTGCAGGCGTTGCGCACACGATCAATGATTTCATGGCGACGGGTATCCGGAATCGCAACGGTAGTGACAGGGGTACGGCCCGGCGGTAGCTCGTCAATCACCGAGGTATCGAGATCGGCGTAGGCAGTCATCGCCAGGGTGCGCGGAATGGGCGTTGCGGTCATAATCAACTGATGCGGATGAAAGCCCTGCTGCTGGCCTTTTTCCCACAATGCCAGCCGCTGGTGGACGCCAAAGCGGTGCTGCTCATCGATAATGACCAGCGCCAGGCCGTTGAACTGCACCTGTTCCTGAAAGATAGCGTGGGTGCCGACAATCATCTGCACCTGACCGCTGGCAATAGCCTCTTGCTGCGCCTGGCGTGCTTTACCTTTTTGCTTACCGGCCAGCCAACCCACTTCAACGCCCAACGGTTCGAACCAGTTGCGGAAATTATTTGCGTGCTGTTCAGCCAGCAATTCGGTCGGTGCCATCAGCGCCACCTGCTTACCATGAGCGATGGCGCGTAGCGCCGCCAGGGCGGCAACCAGCGTTTTCCCTGAACCGACGTCGCCCTGAACCAGACGCATCATCGGCACATCCAGCGCCATATCACGTTCGATCTCTGCCACCACCCGCGCCTGCGCGCTGGTGGGTTTAAACGGCAACGACGCCAGCAGCTTGTCTTTCAATATGTTGTTGGTACTTAGCGGCTGAGCGTGATAGCGCTGCGCGCCTGCGCGAAGCGCCAGCATACTGAGATTATGCGCCAGTAGCTCTTCAAGAATAAGCCGCCGCTGTGCCGGGTGTTTGCCGGTTTCTAAATCGGCGAGCTGGAGCGTTGGCGGCGGGCGATGCAAGGTACGTAGCGCCTCCGGCAGGCTCATCATACCCTGCGCCAGTTCCGGCGGCAGTAGTTCGGCAATGGCGCAGGTGTCGAGCAACTCCAGCGCCTGATCGGTAAGCTTGCGCAGTGTCGCTTGCTTCACGCCCTCGGTGGTCGGATAGACGGGGGTGAGCGTTTCCTGAAGTTCCGGCGTGCTGAGATCGCCCTGCAGGCGATATTCCGGATGGATCATCTCTGCGCCATACTTGCCGCGCTTCGCTTCCCCGTAGGCCAGCACACGCCGCCCCGTCGCCAGGCTGTTTTTCATCGCCGCGTTAAAATTGAAAAAGCGCATGGTAAGAATGCCGGAACCGTCGCTAATCTGGCAGGTCATCATCCGACGACCGCCGAAAGTGATATTGCAGTTCAGCACTTCACCTTCAACGGTGGCGTAGATGCCAGGCAGCAGTTCGCCAATGGGGTAGAGTTGGGTACGGTCTTCGTAACGCAGAGGAAGATGTAATAGCAAATCCTGGACGGTATGCAGGCCAATTTTCGCCAGTTTACTGCTTTGCGCTGCGCCGACACCTGTCAGGGAATTGAGCGGAACAGCGTCTAACAAGCGGCCTGACATGGTGATTACCCTGCCGCCTGCATCGTCGCCCACCAGTCAGCATCGGCGTCTATTTCGCCCTGCTGATTGACGCGAGGATAAGGCAAACCTTTACGTTTAGCGACTTTCGCCAGCACCGGATAACCACCCTCAAACAGCAGGCGCTGCTGTTCATCTTCCGGCAACATGCTATTTTCACGCAGATACATGCCCGCGTTCTGTCGCTGGCGCTGGGCTTCATAAAGAATGAGCGCGGAGGCGACGGAAACATTCAGCGACTGTACCATGCCGATCATCGGAATGATGATGTCCCGATCCGCCAGGTCTAATGCTTCCTGAGTAATACCGGTTTTCTCCTGACCCATCAGAATACAGGTCGGGCGCGTGTAATCAATCTCGCGAAAGTCTACGGCCTTATCAGAAAGATGGGTTGCCAGAATCTGCATTCCCCGTCCTTTCAAATGGGCTACCGCATCGCCAATGGTACGGTGAGTTTTCACCTGTACCCAACTGTTGCTGCCCGCCGCCGCGGAAGCCATGGTGCGCATCCGGCTACCAGGCCAGATGGCATGGACTTCATGGACACCAACGGCATCTGCGGTACGAATGATTGCAGAAACGTTATGAGGTTTGTGGACTTGCTCCATGCAGACCGTGAGATCAGGCTGACGCCTGGCGAGCATTTCGCATATACGCGCATAACGTTTTGGATTCATAGCGCTAGTTTCGGTTACGGGTGACTTTAATAACGTCTGGCATCACGCGGATTTTGCGCATGATATTCGCCAGATGTACGCGATCGCGTGCGGTAAGGCGAATAAAGGTACTATAGACGCGACCATCTTTCTCTTCAGTATTCAGGCTTTGAATATTGGAGGTGGTGGTATTAATCGCTGCCGTCAGGTTAGCCAGCGCGCCCTGATGGTTAAACATTTCCACCTTGATTTCGGTAATGAATTCCTGCTCCGTCTCTTTGTCCCATTCGACCGCCATAAATTTCTCTGGCTCTTTCTGGTATCCACGGATATTACGGCAGGATTCGTGGTGGATCACCAGTCCTTTACCTGGGCTTACGTGAGCGATGATCGGGTCGCCTGGGATCGGACGACAACACTTCGCAAAGGTGATAAGCACGCCATCCGCGCCTTTAATCGGCAGGTGGCCGTGATTCGATTGCGCAACGGTCGGCACCACGGCTTCGCCTTGCTGCAGATTTTTCGCGACCACTACGCTCATCGCGTTGCCGAGACCGATTTCCGCCAGCAGATCGTCAAGCGTTGCCAGCTTCATACGATCCAACTCGCGCTGAATATTTTCCTGCGGAATTTCCGCCAGCTTACGACTACCGCCTAAAGCATGGTTAAGCAGACGACGGCCCAGGCTTACGGAGTCATCACGTTTGAGGTTTTTCAGCAACTGACGAATTTTAGCGCGCGCTTTAGAGCTGACGACAAAGTTCAGCCAGGCGGCGTTGGGACGCGCGCCCGGCGCGGTAATAATTTCGACGGTCTGACCGCTGCTAAGCGGCTGCGACAGCGGATAAGGCTGCCGGTCGACACGCGCGCCGACGCAGGCGTGGCCGATGTCGGTATGCACTGCATAGGCAAAATCCACCGGCGTAGCGCCAGCGGGCAGTTCGACAATGCGTCCTTCCGGGGTGAAAACGTAAATCTCATCCGGGAAGAGATCGGATTTTACGCTTTCGATAAATTCAAACGAACTACCGGCGCTCTGTTGTAGCTCCAGCAGGCTCTGCATCCAGCGCTGGGCGCGGATCTGCGCCGTGGTGCTGGTCTCACCGTGTTCTTTATACGCCCAGTGCGCCGCGACCCCCATTTCCGCCATCTGATCCATGTCTTCGGTACGGATCTGGACTTCAACAGGAACGCCGTGCGGGCCGATCATCGAGGTGTGCAAAGACTGATAGCCGTTCGCTTTGGGAATGGCAATATAGTCTTTCACGCGTCCCGGACGCGGCTTATAGAGACTGTGCATCTGACCGAGTACGCGATAGCAAGTATCGGAGTCATGAACGATCACGCGGAAAGCGTAAATGTCCATGATCGAGTGAAAACGCTGCTCTTTGAGCACCATTTTACAGTAGATCGAGTAAAGATGTTTTTCGCGACCGCTAACGCGACACGGAATTCCCGCCTCTTGCAAGCGTCCTTCGATTTCAGAGAGGATTTTTTGGATCATCTCCTTACGGTTGCCGCGCGCCGCTTTTACCACTTCTTTGATGACGCGGTAACGATTGGGATACAGCGCTTCAAAACCCAGCTCTTCCAGCTCGGTTTTAATGTGATGAATACCTAAACGGTGCGCCAGAGGACTGTAGATTTCGAGGGTTTCACGGGCAATACGACGACGTTTATCCGGGCGTAACGAGCCCAGCGTGCGCATGTTATGGGTACGGTCAGCAAGCTTAATGAGGATGACGCGGATATCCTGCACCATCGCCATAATCATTTTGCGAAAGTTTTCGGCCTGCGCCTCTTTCTTATCGCGGAACTTGAGCTTATCAAGTTTCGACACCCCCTCTACCAGCTCGGCAACGCTTTTACCGAAAAGCTGTTCCATGTCCTGATAGGTGGCGGGGGTATCTTCAATCACGTCATGCAGCAGAGCGGCCATCAGCGTTTCGTAGTCGAGTTTCATCTCGGCCAGAATACAGGCCACCGCTACCGGGTGCGTGATATAGGGTTCACCGCTTGAACGTGTCTGGCCCTCGTGAGCGTCACGTGCAACGAGATACGCCTGCCGAAGACGCTTAATCTGGTCTTCCGGCAGGTAGGTTTGAATCAGTTGATTCAGGCTTTCAAACAGATACAAGGGCGACCCGCTTTGTGATTAACGACGACCTTCAGCAATAGCGGTAACGGCTTGTAATTCAGCGGCTTCCTGCTCTTGCTGTTCCTGGCGCTCGCGGACGTCAAGGATCTGGTTGTTAATCAGACCTTCTTCGATTTCGCGCAGCGCGATAACGGTAGTTTTATCGTTTTCTTCCGGTACCAGCGGATCCTTTCCGCCTACCTGCATCTGACGAGCGCGACGCGCGGCGACCAGTACCAGGTCAAAACGGTTACCAATTTTCTCTACAGCGTCCTGAACAGTTACGCGTGCCATACTTAAAATGCTCCACAGGTGAAGAAATGACTGGGCATGATACTGAAAGTGGGTTCAGTCTGCCAACAATTTGCTGATTAAAGCGTCATGACGCTGCTTTTGGCGGCTCATACGCAGACGTTCAGCGCGAATGATGGTTTTCAAGTCGCTTAACGCGGTATCAAAGTCGTCATTCACAATAAGATAATCATATTCGGCGTAATGGCTCATTTCTGCAACCGCTTGCGCCATTCGTTTGGCAATGACTTCTTCGCTATCTTGCCCGCGGCCGCGTAAACGGCGATCCAATTCGATCTTTGATGGCGGCAAAATAAAAATGCTGCGTGCTTGCGGCATCTTTTCGCGAATTTGCTGGGCGCCCTGCCAGTCGATATCCAGAAAAACATCAACGCCGGTTGCCAGCACTTGCTCAATGGTTTCGCGCGAAGTGCCGTAGTAATTGCCAAACACTTCCGCGTGCTCCAGAAACGCCTCCCTGCCAATCATGGTTTTAAACTCATCATGATTTACAAAGAAATAGTGCTCACCGTGCACTTCACCCGGACGCGGCGCGCGCGTGGTATGTGAAACGGAAACCTGAGTGTCATACAACGGTTGGGTTTTTAATAAAGCCTGAATCAGGCTGGATTTACCCGCGCCACTGGGGGCAGAAACAATATAAAGCGTACCTTGAGCCATGAGTATATTACGTCTGTGATTATCGAAATAGAGCCTTGATACGGGCTTATTATACACATCGCCGTTATGCGACGTAGTCTTTGTCACACTTTTTGCGCCAGATTATTGCATTTTGCGTCCCTTTTTCCGCTTTTATCGCGTCGTTGCAGCAACCCACCAAAAAATCTGGAAAGCGGCTCGGATGGTGCATTTTTACCTGTCGGTTTTTATTCACTAAAGCGCTATACCTGCCGGGCAATGTGCGCAGGAGGTCGTGATGAGATTATGGAAAAGTATGGCGTGGGGAATTTTATTGTGGCATTCGCAGAGTGGGGCGCTTTGCCCGGCCTGGCCGCCAGCAAGGGCCGCTGAAGAAATCGCCCGTTTACAGCAACAGCTCGCTGACTGGAATGACATCTACTGGAAACAAGGTGTTAGCGCGGTTGACGATAGTGTGTACGACCAACTCAGCGCAAGGCTGGTTCAGTGGCAACGCTGTGTTGGTCAGGATGTATCATCTACTCCGGTTTCACCGCCGTTAAACGGTACAACAATGCACCCTGTTGCGCATACGGGCGTACGCAAACTCGCGGACCGACAGGCGGTAGAACAGTGGATGCGCGGGCGCAGCGAGCTTTGGGTACAACCAAAAGTGGATGGCGTAGCGGTAACGCTGGTTTATCAAAACGGTAAACTGACCAGGGCCATTAGCCGGGGTAACGGACTACAAGGCGAGGACTGGACGCCAAAAATCCGCCGGATCCCCTCTATACCGCAGACAACACAAGGCGCGCTAGCTAACGCGGTGTTGCAGGGCGAAATCTTTCTACAGCGCGAGGGGCATATCCAGCAACGGATGGGCGGGATGAATGCGCGCTCGAAAGTCGCAGGAATGTTAATGCGCCAGGATAACGCCTCCGCGCTAAATTCGTTGGGTATTTTTATTTGGGCGTGGCCAGACGGTCCGGCAAATATGCCCGAAAGGTTAAGCCAACTTGCTAAGGCTGGATTCAGTCTGACGAAGAAATATTCCCTGGCGGTAAAAAATGCCAGTGAGGTCGAGCGGGCGCGCCAGTCATGGCTGACGTCAGCGTTGCCCTTTGTAACGGATGGCGTAGTGATACGCATGGCTAAAGAGCCCGCGGCACAATACTGGCGACCCGGGCAGGGCGACTGGCTGGCAGCATGGAAATATCCGCCAGTAGCGCAGGTCGCGCAAGTGAGCGCTATTCAGTTCTCGGTGGGGAAAAGCGGCAAAATTACCGTAGTAGCGTCGCTTGTCCCCGTTATATTGGATGATAAGCGGGTTCAGCGGGTCAATATCGGTTCTGTGAAACGTTGGGAGGCGTGGGATATCGCGCCGGGCGATCAGATCCTGGTGAGTCTGGCGGGGCAAGGCATTCCCCGGCTTGATGAGGTCGTCTGGCGGAGTCGTGAGCGGAGTAAACCTGTACCGCCTGATAGCCATTTCAACTCGCTGACCTGCTTTTACGCGTCGGCAACGTGTCAGGAACAGTTTATCTCCAGGCTGGTATGGCTGGGGTCACGGTCGGCGTTGGGTCTGGACGGAATGGGTGAAGCTAGCTGGCGGGCCTTGCATCAGACGCATCGTTTTGAGCATATCTTCTCCTGGCTTGCCCTGACGTCAGCGCAAATAGCCAACACGCCAGGCTTTGCTAAAGGAAAAAGCGAGCAGATATGGCGGCAATTTAACCTGGCGCGCCGGCAGTCGTTTACCCGCTGGATCATGGCGATGGATATCCCCTTAACGCAGGCCGCATTACAGGCCAGCGGCGATCGTTCATGGGAGCAGTTATTAATGCGAACAGAGCAACACTGGCGGCAGTTGCCAGCGACGGGCGAGCGTCGTGCCGGGAGAGTTATCGGCTGGCGGGATAATCCGCAGATCAAAACGCTGAGCAGATGGCTGGCTGCTCAGCATATTCCCGGATTTGGGTCTTAGTGCCCTTCATGGCGGTAATAAAATACCGGCAGGCCAAGTTTAAGACGTAGCGCTAATAACCTTGCTGTAAAGCCAAACAGTAACGTAGAGATAACGACGACATCCGGATTCATGACGTAATGTTGTAGCGCAATATAGAGTACCGCCGAGGCGAACGAAATGCCGGCATATAGCTCTTTTTGAAACACCAGTGGAATGCGTTTGCAGAACATATCGCGGAGCACGCCGCCAAAGACGCCGGTAGTGACGGCGGCCACCACGGCGATAATTGGCCCTTCGCCCATATCAAGGGCTATCTGAGCGCCAATAATAGAGAAAACCACCAACCCCAGAGCGTCAAGTACCAGGAAAAGCTTGCGTAAATAGGGCATGACGGGGGCAACAATGGTGGTCAATACAGCGGCAGTCGCCACAATAATGACATATTCGGGATGCTTCACCCAACCCAGCGGATAGTGACCGAGCAGAATGTCGCGAACCGAGCCTCCACCAATGGCGGTGGCGGTAGCAATAATAATTACGCCGAATGTATCCATGCGACGACGACCCGCAGCGAGTGCGCCCGTCATGGCCTCGGCAGTAATGCCAATTAAATAAAGAACGTGCAACAGCATGATTTCCCCCTAATTTACTGGGGGCGAAGATTAACGATTTGTGCGCTGTATCACGATTGAGATTTTCTAAGGCATTACACGATTAATAAATTTTAGTAATGATTTTAAATTTATGATTAATAATTATTTATTATAAATATCAATAAATTGAACGTCATTTTTGTGGTTTATTGTATGCGAGGTTTTTCTGTTTTGACTTAGATAAATTACCTGAACGGCGCCCTGGATGCGCCGCCGGTGAGTTATTTCATTATGGCTGCTGTGCGGTAAGTTGTGTGATGAAGCGCTGACGCGAGCGTTCCACATACTGTTGCAAGCCATTGGAATCAAAGAATGCCTGTGTATCGCCGTTACGAAGTTGCTGTCGTTTCTCCAGTAGCCCGAAGCGGTCACCTTTGTTGGCAATAAAGATATCAACATGCTGGGCGGCCAGTGTCTTAAAGCTACCCTGAATATCAGTAACCAGGTCAGGGTAATTTTTGTTGTTAATCAGCAGATAGTCGGGCGTAGCGAGACTATCTGCGTAAATTAGCGTCTTGCTGTTGCGGAGCGTTACGCGCCAGGAGGTTGAGCCGGGTAGATGTCCAGGCGTGAATAGTGCTGTCACGGTTATCCCTCCGAGGCTGATGCTTTCCTGGTTGTGGATAATTTTATCAGTGGTGACGGGCGGGAAGGGGAGCGCATCGCCAAGCGCAAAATCCTCTCGTCCACCCCTCGCCATCTGATCGGCGTTGGGTTGACTGGCGACCAATTGTGCGCCGCTCCACGCTTTCAAACGTGCCATGCCCCCCGCTTGATCCAGCCGCGCATGGCTATTCAACAGATAGCGCACGTCTGTGAGGAGGAATCCTGCCGCTTCAATATTCGCTTTAATTTGCGGTGCGCTTTCATCCAACCCCGCATCAATAAGAATATGCCCTGCCGGAGTGGTCAGCAGAATAGAAGAGAGATTTTCCGTGCCGACATACCACACGCCTTCTGTGATTTGAAACGGCTTTATAGGCTTAGCCCACGCTTTAAACAGTGATAACGGAGGCGCGGGTGATAACGGTTGTGAAGGATCTAATGCCGCCATGGCAGGAAGTGCTGATGTTGAAAATATACATACAAAGAATAATACATAGCGATTCATAATGCTCTCCTGATTGAAGCGCCCGCAGTATACCTGGCAGTAATTTAGCCAGGTTCAATAAGAGAGACGTTTAATGAACTTGCTGCAAATGGATATGAACCTGTTAAAAGTACTGTATGTGCTGCTGGAGACGAGCTCTACGGGGAAAACGGCGCAAAAGCTGGCTTTGTCGCCTTCTGCGGTAAGTCATGCGTTAATGAGATTGCGCGATGCGCTAAACGATCCGTTGTTTCGACGGGAAGGGAACCGCCAGATTGCTACGCCTTATGCGCAGGCGCTGCGTGACAAATTGGCGCCTGTATTTGTTTCGCTTAATGAGGAGCTGTTTGGCGATAAAGAGAACGGCTCCCGTTGTTTCCGGGTGGTACTTCCTCCCGCATTGAACGCGCTGCTTACGCCCGTTCTCGCAGAGAAAGGTCATCTTCATCAGGCGGTGATCGAGTGCCTTCCTTTTGCCCGCCGACCCTGGCGTGATGAACTGTTGGATAGCTCGGTTGATTTGGTGCTGGCAATTGGCGACCATCAAAAGCAGGTCAGCGCTCTGCATTACGAGCGGGTGGGGACTACGCGTTTGATCGCGGTTTATGGCGCGCCATTGCGTTCACGTCTGGAGAATGCCACAGCGTTGAATTTTGCTGATCTACAGCATTATCAACACATTTACTGTTTGCCGTGGACAAAAGAGAACAACGAACTGGACAGGCAGCAGGCTCGTGCCGGGTTTGAACGTCCGCTGGCGTTTGTTTGTCATGATTACAGTCAACTTGCGCCTGCTGTCCAGTCGGCGCCGCTAATGGCGATTGTACCGCGCCCCTGGTATGAAAATTTATCCGATAAGCGCGGTCTTTTTGTCCTGCCGCTTGCCGGGGAGCAGGCGGAAGGCGCTATTTTTATGCAGTATCGGGCTTCAACGGTAGAGTGGAAGCGACGCCTTATCGACGCTATTCGCCGGAAATTAAAAACGTACTACCGATAAACGCGAGAGCCCGCATAAGGCGGGCTCTGTGACATATTGAGCGCCAGAATTATTCAATATTCTGGATCTGCTCGCGCATTTGCTCGATCAACACTTTTAATTCAATAGCGGAGTTAGTTACATCAGCGTTGATGGATTTGGAGGCCAGGGTGTTCGACTCACGGTTAAATTCTTGCATCATGAAGTCCAGACGGCGACCTACCGCCTCTTTTTTCTTCAGAATGTTGTAAGTCTCTTTGACGTGCGCTTCCAGACGATCCAGCTCTTCCGCCACATCAATGCGCTGCGCCATCATCACCAGCTCTTGCTCCAGACGGTTGTTTTCCAACTGAACCTGAGCATCTTCCAGCTTCGCGACCAGGCGTTCACGCTGCCATTGCAGGATTTCCGGCATATGCGCGCGGACTTTCGCTACTTCGGCGCTGACGCCTTCCAGACGTTGTTCAATCAGCGCTTTCAGCGCCTGGCCTTCCGTTTCGCGCGCGACGATAAAGTCATCCAGCGTACCGTCCAGTGCGGCTAAAATTTCTGCGGCAATCGCGTCCAGATCCTGCTCTTGCGCCGCCATGACACCTGGCCAGCGCAAAATATCAACCGGATTGATTTCCCCTTCGTCGCTCTGCATTTTGACCCAGTTTGCGGCGCTAACTAATTGTTTCGCGAGCTTTTCATTCAGAATAAGCTCGCCTTGCGCGCTGGCATCGGGTTCAAAACGCAGCATACATTCGACTTTGCCACGCGTCAGGCGTGTACGAATGCGTTCGCGCACGACGGGTTCAAGACTACGGAACTGTTCCGGCAGACGAAAGTAAGTTTCCAGATAACGCTGGTTTACCGAGCGCATTTCCCAGGTCGCGCTACCCCATTCACCCTTGATTTCACGCCGGGCGTAGGCGGTCATACTGCGGATCATAGATGTTCCCGTTTTTAAAGGAGAGATGAGGGGATTATAGCTATCCATGCCTTGTCAGGATAGGAATAACCATCGGAAGTCCGTATAATGCGCAGCCACATTCGTTTTAAGCCGGAGATCTCAATATGCGTCCAGCAGGCCGTAGCGCTAATCAGGTGCGTCCCGTAACCCTGACCCGTAACTATACAAAACACGCTGAAGGCTCGGTACTGGTCGAATTTGGAGATACCAAAGTGTTGTGCACCGCCTCCATTGAAGAAGGCGTCCCACGTTTTCTGAAAGGGCAAGGCCAGGGGTGGATCACCGCAGAGTATGGCATGTTGCCTCGCGCTACCCATACCCGTAACGCGCGTGAAGCAGCAAAGGGTAAGCAGGGCGGTCGTACTATGGAAATTCAGCGTTTGATCGCGCGTGCGCTGCGTGCGGCGGTCGATCTGAAAACGCTCGGCGAATTTACCATTACGCTGGACTGCGATGTAATCCAGGCCGATGGCGGTACGCGTACAGCGTCTATTACCGGTGCCTGCGTGGCGTTGGCGGATGCGCTGAATAAATTGGTTGCCAACGGTAAGCTGAAAACCAACCCGATGAAAGGCATGGTGGCGGCGGTTTCCGTAGGCATCGTTAACGGCGAAGCGATCTGCGATCTGGAATATGTTGAAGATTCCGCCGCAGAAACCGACATGAACGTCGTGATGACTGAAGACGGCCGCATTATTGAAGTACAGGGTACCGCGGAAGGCGAGCCGTTCAGCCATGAAGAACTTCTCACTTTGTTGGCGCTGGCCCGAGGGGGAATTGAATCCATTGTGGCGACGCAGAAGGCGGCGTTAGAAAATTGATTTTAAGGCGACTGAAAAGTCGCCTTTTTTTTGTCCGTAAATTTCGTAAATGATGAAAGTAAGAAAAGGAGCGAATCCATGAAACCGTATCAGCGCCAGTTTATTGAGTTTGCGCTTAACAAACAGGTACTAAAGTTTGGCGAGTTTACGCTGAAATCCGGGCGCAAAAGCCCCTATTTCTTCAACGCCGGGCTGTTTAATACCGGGCGCGACCTGGCGTTGTTAGGCCGTTTTTATGCCGAAGCGCTGGTGGATTCCGGTATTGAATTTGATCTGCTGTTTGGCCCCGCATACAAAGGTATTCCGATCGCGACGACGACGGCGGTTGCGCTGGCGGAACATCACGATAAAGACCTGCCGTACTGCTTTAACCGCAAAGAGGCAAAAGATCATGGCGAAGGCGGGAGTCTGGTGGGCAGCGCGCTACAGGGTCGCGTGATGCTGGTGGATGACGTGATTACCGCAGGTACAGCGATTCGCGAGTCGATGGAGATTATTCAGGCGCACGGGGCTACGCTGGCTGGCGTACTGATTTCGCTGGATCGTCAGGAACGTGGCCGCGGCGAGATTTCCGCGATTCAGGAAGTGGAGCGCGACTATGGCTGTAAGGTTATCTCCATCATTACGCTGAAAGACCTGATTGCCTATCTGGAAGAAAAACCTGATATGGCTGAGCATCTGGCGGCTGTGCGAGCATACCGGGAAGAATTTGGCGTATAAGCGAATTGCCCGGTGGCGCTTTACCGGGCCTATGTTTCTGTCGCCTGGATAAGGCGTGAGCCACTATCCAGTCAGCGTTACTGTAGCTGAGCGGCAATGAGCGGCCAGCGGGCATCGAAATCGTCCGTTGGGCGGTATTTAAATTCGCTACGCACGAACCGTGAAAGCATACCTTCACAGAAGGCTAACAGTTGGCTTGCCAGCAGATTTTCATCCGTCGTGTAGCCTTCGCCTTCACGCATTCTTTTTTCTCGTAGCACCTGGCGGAGCTGCGCTTCGATGCGTTCAAAAAGCTGATTAATGCGCCCCTGCAGGCGATCCTGTTCAAACATCAGCGCGTGCCCGGTAAGAATGCGCGTCAGGCCAGGGTTGCGTTCGCCAAAACCCAGAATCAGCAACACAATCAGGCGCAAACGTGTGCTGGTGTTTTTTTCATCTTTTAAAATCAGATTGATACGGGTAATCAGACTATCTTCGATAAACTCAATCAGGCTATCGAACATGCGGGTCTTGCTGGGAAAATGGCGGTATAGCGCCGCTTCGGAAACGCCGACCGAGGCCGCCAGTTTTGCCGTCGTGATGCGTTGGCTTCCATCGCTGGATTCAAGCATCAGCGCCAGTGACTGAAGTATTTCTTCGCGACGATTCCTTTTCGCAGTTTGTTTTTCTGCCATGTTACAAAATACCCCTGAAAATAAGCACTTGCCAGGCGAGCACCCACGCTATAACCGCAAACTCAGCGCTTGCGGCAGTATTATGACGTTATGGGGATGCGTAAAATTTACTTACGGCCAGAATGACCGAAGCCGCCCTCGCCACGTTCGGTGGCGTCAAATGCTTCCACCAGATTAAATTCGGCCTGAACGACCGGAACAAACACCATTTGCGCGATACGTTCGCCCGGTTCAATGGTAAAACTGTCCTGACCACGGTTCCAGATCGAAACCATCAGTTGCCCCTGATAATCGGAATCAATCAGCCCGACCAGGTTGCCCAGCACGATACCATGTTTATGGCCCAGGCCCGAACGCGGCAACATGACTGCCGCCAGTGATGGATCGGCGATATGAATGGCCAGTCCGGTAGGCACCAACGTCGTTGCGCCAGGCGCCAGTTCTACGGCGTCGTCGAGACAGGCGCGCAGGTCAAGCCCGGCAGAACCAGAAGTAGCATAAGTCGGCAGCGGAAACTGCTGACCAACACGCGGGTCCAGAATCTTAACGTCGATTTTTTTCATCATAACGGGTCACGATCTCGTCGAGTAATAATTGGCCCAGGAGTTCTTTCCGCTCAAGCGGTAAGACTTTATCTCCATCCTGCCAGAAAAGGTGTAAAGCGTTTTTATCGCTATTAAATCCCTGATTTGAAAGAGAAACATCATTTGCACAAATCAGGTCAAGGTTCTTACGGATACGTTTTTGTCGGGCGTATTCTTCCACATTATTCGTTTCCGCGGCAAACCCAACAACGTAGGGTCGATTGTCACTGAGTGCGGCCACCCCGGCGACAATGTCCGGGTTTTTGACCATTTTTATTAGTAATTCATCACCTTGCGCCGCCTGTTTTTTGATTTTTTCACTGGCGATAGTCTCTGCGCGATAGTCAGCCACGGCGGCGCAGCTAATGAAAATATGCTGCTGTTGAACGGCGGCCTGAACAGCGGCTTCCATGTCCAGCGCGGTTATGACATCAACCCGTTTGACAAAAGGCGGCGTCGGTAACGAAACGGGACCGGAGACCAGCGTAACATTTGCGCCGCGATGCGTTGCGGCTGCCGCAATAGCGAAGCCCATTTTACCGGAACTGTGGTTGGAAATATAACGCACCGGGTCGAGCGGTTCGCGCGTCGGGCCTGCCGTAATCATGATATTAAGATGTTGCAGATCGTTGACGGCAGCGAAATGCGCGGCGGCCTTATCAACGATAACCAATGGGTCCAGCATTCGGCCTGGGCCTACATCGCCGCACGCCTGACTGCCGCTATCCGGCCCCCAAATGAACAGGCCGCGAGAGGCGAGCACCTCCAGATTATGTTGCGTGGCGGCAGCGCGGTACATCTGTTGGTTCATGGCCGGAAGAACGGCCACCGGGGCTGGCGTCGCCAGGCAGATGGTGGAGACTAAATCATTAGCCATACCCGATGCTACACGGGCGATCAGATCGGCGGTCGCGGGGGCAAGAATCACCAGGTCGGCCCATTTCCCCAACTCGATATGCCCCATCGCGGCTTCGGCGGCAGGGTCAAGCAGACTGTCGGATACGGGATAACCCGACACTGCCTGTAAGCTCAGGGGGGTAATAAAGGCTTTTGCCGCCTCGGTCATTGCCACGCGCACGTCAGCGCCGCGCTCACGTAAACGGCGCACCAGCTCCGGCGTTTTATACGCAGCGATACCGCCGCTAACGCCGAGAACAATTTTTTTACCGGCCAGGCTCATCATGTCTTTCCTGTTGGGTGACTTTGAAAGGCGGCTATTTTATCACAATCTCTACGGCGTCGTGTCTTTGCCTGCGCTCCACTTTGCGAGGCGCTACGCAAGAACAAAATCGGGGCGTCGATCTCTCCCAAAGGCTGTGCCACTATGCCGCTTCCTTAAAAAAGGAGGTGCGCGTATGGATACGTTGGACGAATTATTGCCGCGTGAAAAAATGCTCAGATCCGGCATTGCTTCCCTCAGCGACGTGGAGTTGCTGGCGCTTTTTTTACGTACCGGCACGCCGGGAAAAGATGTTATGACGTTGGCAAAAGAGATATTGCAGCACTTTGGGTCGCTGTATGGCCTGCTGTCGGCGGACTTTGCGCAGTTTCGTGGCGTAAACGGCATCGGCCTGGCGAAATTCGCGCAGTTGAAAGGCATTGCTGAGCTGGCAAGGCGCTATTACAGCGTGCGCATGAATGAGGAAAGTGCGTTGCTGAGTCCGGAAATGACGCGGGAATTTCTGCAAAGCCAACTGACGGGCGAAGAGCGTGAGATCTTTCTGGTGATCTTCCTCGATGCCCAGCACCGGGTGCTTCAGCACAGCCGCCTGTTTTCCGGCACGCTTAACCACGTAGAGGTGCATCCGCGTGAGATTGTTCGGGAAGCGATTAAACTCAATGCTTCAGCGGTCATTCTGGCGCATAACCACCCTTCAGGCTGCGCAGAGCCAAGTAAAGCAGATAAACTTATCACTGAGCGCGTGATAAAGTGTTGCCAGTTTATGGATATCCGGGTGCTCGATCACCTGATAATTGGGCGCGGAGAGTACGTTTCTTTTGCCGAACGCGGCTGGATTTAAGATTCTTTGCGCGATCCATCGGGATCTTTGTCTGTTCGGGACTTGAGCATATCGCCGGGTCAGCGTATACTACGCCACCTTTGAGAATCTCGGGTTTGGCATTTGGGCCTGGCAATCGAGAGTTCAATAGAACTGCGCGATGACCAGGCTGTAAAGCCTGACGAGGCGCCGATACCCCATACGAAGCTCGAGCTAATTTGATTTTTGGAGAATAGACATGTCCCGAGTCTGCCAAGTTACTGGCAAGCGTCCGGTGACCGGTAACAACCGTTCCCACGCACTGAACGCGACTAAACGCCGTTTCCTGCCTAACCTGCACTCTCACCGTTTCTGGGTTGAGAGCGAGAAGCGTTTTGTCACCCTGCGTGTATCTGCTAAAGGTATGCGTATCATCGATAAAAAAGGCATCGAAACAGTTCTGTCTGAACTGCGTGCCCGTGGCGAAAAGTACTAAGTACTAAGAGGAAATAAATCATGGCTAAAGGTATTCGTGAGAAAATCAAGCTGGTTTCTTCTGCTGGTACTGGTCACTTTTATACCACTACGAAGAACAAACGTACTAAACCGGAAAAACTGGAACTGAAAAAATTCGATCCAGTTGTCCGTCAGCACGTGATCTACAAAGAAGCGAAAATCAAATAATTCTCGCTTTGATGTAACAAAAACCTCGCTTCGGCGGGGTTTTTTGTTTTCTGGCCGTCCCCATATTAATGAGACCAGCCACACAGCCGGAGACGTTATGCCTGAATTACCCGAAGTTGAAACCAGCCGCCGGGGTATTGAACCCCATTTAGTTGGCGCTACTATCCTGCACGCCCATATCCGTAACGGCCGTCTGCGCTGGCCGGTTTCAGATGAAATTTATCGTCTGAGTGATACTCCCGTCCTTAGCGTTCAGCGTCGTGCTAAATATTTACTGCTGGAGCTGCCTGACGGCTGGATAATTATTCACCTGGGGATGTCGGGAAGCCTGCGGATATTGTCGGAAGCGCTGCCGGCGGAAAAGCACGACCATGTCGATTTGGTGATGAGCAATGGCAAAATTCTACGTTATACCGATCCTCGCCGCTTTGGCGCCTGGTTATGGACCAAAGAGCTGGAAGGGCATAACGTACTGGCGCATCTGGGACCGGAGCCGCTAAGCGATGAGTTTAATGGCGAATATTTGCAGCAGAAATGCGCGAAGAAGAAGACGGCGATTAAACCATGGCTGATGGATAACAAGCTGGTGGTCGGTGTGGGGAATATCTACGCCAGCGAGTCGCTGTTTGCCGCTGGTATTCACCCTGACCGCCTGGCGTCGTCACTCTCGACAGAGGAGTGCGACCTGCTGGCGCGGGTGATTAAAGCCGTTTTGCTGCGCTCTATTGAACAAGGCGGGACAACGCTGAAGGATTTTCTGCAAAGCGATGGGAAACCGGGCTATTTTGCGCAGGAGTTGCAGGTGTACGGGCGCAAAGGTGAGCCGTGTCGGGTATGCGGTACGCCGATAGTCGCAACGAAACACGCACAGCGTGCGACGTTCTATTGCCGTCACTGTCAGAAGTAAAACGCCAGGCCCGGCAAGGAAACTTATTTCAACTTATCCATTAGCGCCTGATGCACATTGTCCGGCAGAAAGTGGGTCACATCGCCCTGATGGCGTGCCACTTCTTTGACCAGCGACGATGAAATAAACGACCACTCTTTGGACGGCATCAGGAAAACGCTTTCCAGTTGCGGCATCAGATGGCGATTCATATGCGCCAACTGCATTTCATATTCAAAATCCGCCACCGCGCGCAGACCACGAATCAGGATATTCGCCTGTCTGTCGCGGGCGAAATTGGCCATCAGGTCGCTAAAGCCCACCACCTCTACGTTACCCAGGTGTGCGGTCGCTTTTTGCGCCAGCGCCACACGCTCCTCCAGGGTGAACATGGGTTTCTTGCCGGGGCTGGCGGCGATGGCCAGAATGACATGGTCGAACATCTGCGTTGCGCGCGTCACAATATCGAGATGACCGTTAGTAATCGGATCAAACGTGCCTGGATAAATCGCCCGTTTTTGCATGACAGTCCTCAATGCGTTTTCGGTGGCAGATAAGGTTCCAGCAGTTGCAGCAGACGCTGGAGCGCGCCCTGATTTTGATACAGCACTTCAACTGCGTGACGTCCGTAGAAATTACGATAATCAGCGTCGGTCAGTAAAGAGGAAACTTCTTTTGCCAGCGTAGCCGCATCGGTAATCGTGATAAGTCCGCTCGCCTGATCCAGACGGGCGCAAATATCTTTAAAGTTAAAGGTATGCGGACCCATCAGTACCGGAATCGCATGAGCGGCGGCCTCCAGCGGGTTGTGACCGCCGCGTTCAACCAGCGAACCACCAACAAAGGCGAGATCGGCAATGCCATAGAGCAACATTAATTCGCCCATGGTATCGCCTACCACGACCTGGGTGCTGGCGGACGGCACTTCGCCCGAAGAGCGAGTGATGTAGCTTAACCCTGCCTGACGCACAAGATTGATAGCATCCGGGAAACGCTCCGGATGGCGGGGCACCAGAATCAGTAATAAATTCGGGAATTGATGTAATAACGCCTGGTGAGCGGCGATAACGATACTCTCTTCGCCATCGTGGGTGCTGGTGGCAATCCAGACCGGACGGTGCGGCGCCCACTGGCGGCGTAGCGTAACGGCTTTAGCCGCCAACTGCGGCGTAACTGAAATATCAAATTTCAGACTGCCGGTGACCGTGACCTGATTGTTCTTCGCGCCCAATGCCACAAAGCGTTCGCCATCTTCTTCGTTTTGCGCGGCAATCAGGGTGATACGGCGCAGGAGCGTACGGACAAACTTGCCAAGCTTCGCATAACCCGCGGCGGAGCGGGCGGAAAGCCGTGCATTAG
The DNA here is from genome assembly GCF_046569525.1 of Salmonella sp. 741265055_HSA. Classification (NCBI taxonomy): domain Bacteria; kingdom Pseudomonadati; phylum Pseudomonadota; class Gammaproteobacteria; order Enterobacterales; family Enterobacteriaceae; genus Salmonella; species Salmonella sp. 741265055_HSA. The sequence goes on from NZ_JBKFSQ010000027.1 coordinate 32,314, forward strand.
CGATAACCAGCGGAATATGACGTTTGTGCAGCGCAGCAATCAGATTTGGCCAGAGCTCAGTCTCCATGATCAATACCAGCTTAGGATCAATCTCATTGAGGAAACGATTGAGCGCATCGGGCAAATCATAAGGCAAGTAAACGTGCTGAACATCGTTGCCAAAGGCGGACTGGACGCGCTCCGAGCCGGTCGGCGTCATGGTCGTTACGGTAATAGGCAGATCGGGATAGCGATGACGTAGAGCGCGGACCAATGGGATGGCCGCCAGAGTTTCGCCCACCGAGACGGAATGCAGCATGATTCCGCCCGGTTTCAACGGACGGCGGTAGAATCCGTAGCGTTCACCCCAACGTTTACGATAGGCCGGCGCTTTACGTCCACGCACCCAAAGCCGTATCCAGATCAGAGGCTGAATAAGGTAGAGAAGAGCGGTGTAAAGCAATTCGAGCATAGTAAATAGCTGACTTATGGATGTGCTGGGGATTCTATGTATTTAGCCTGGGCTTTACCATTACTTTTCCCATTTTTGCGCCAAATTGGCTCAGAAGCGAGGATTCCAGGCGCTGAACCCCATTATTTTTGCATTTTTACGCAATCCATTGAAATTTGCCGCCCTTGTCGCCCCGGACAATGGGAATGACCATTCACAAGAGAGGGATAAATTAATATCTCTTTGAATTTATGATTAAAAAAATGATTGTGTATAAAAATTATTCGTATCGGATTGCTGCGAAAGAAGTGTTACACTAGCGCATCTAAAATGAGTGCGGTATTAGCCATCGGGTTGCTGTGAAGCCTGGGGCGGTAGCGTGCTTTTTTCTGCTTATTTATCCGGACAATTTCAACCAAAGAGTCGCTTGTGGAAAAGCCATTTCGAAGAATTCTGATTATAAAAATGCGTTTTCATGGAGACATGTTACTTACCACTCCTGTCATCAGCACGCTGAAGCAGAATTATCCCGATGCAAAAATCGATGTGCTTCTTTACCAGAACACCATACCGATATTGTCGGAAAATCCGGAGATTAATGCACTCTACGGCATCAGTAACAAAGGCGCAGGAACAAAAGAGAAGATCAAAAACGCGCTATCGCTAATCAAAAAATTGCGTGCTAACTCGTATGATCTGGTCGTCAATCTCACCGATCAGTGGAGCGTGGCGCTTATTGTGCGTTTTTTAAACGCAAAAATAAAAATCTCGCAGGATTTCGGTAATCGCCAGTCTGCTTTATGGAAAAAGAGCTTTACGCATTTAGTACCTTATGCGGGAGAACATGCTGTTGAGCGCACATTATCCGCGCTAAAGCCGTTAGCGCTAAAACAGTATGTCACGGAAACCACCATGAGCTATCGCCCGGAACATTGGGAAAACATGCGACAACAGCTCAAACAACTTGGTGTGATCCGACAATATGTTGTTATTCAGCCTACGGCACGGCAGCTATTTAAGTGCTGGGATAATGATAAATTCTCTCAGGTTATTGATGCCGTGCAGCACCGCGGTTATCAGGTTGTACTGACGTCAGGCCCGGCCGCAGACGAGATGGCCTGTGTGGATGCTATTGCACGCGGCTGTGAGACAAAACCGGTTACTGGTCTGGCGGGTAAAACTCGCTTTCCTGAATTGGGCGCGTTGATTGACCATGCGGCTCTCTTTATCGGCGTTGATTCGGCCCCTGGTCATATTGCCGCAGCAGTCAAAACGCCGGTCATTTGCCTTTTCGGCGCGACGGATCATGTGTTCTGGCGTCCCTGGACCGACGACATCATTCAGTTTTGGGCAGGCAATTATCAGCCGATGCCTGAACGGCATGAGCTTGATCGTAATAAAAAATACCTTTCTGTGATTCCGGCTGAAGATGTTATCGCCGCGACGGAAAAAATGCTGCCGCATGAGGCACGCCCCATAGATTTGGACAGCCTGCTATGAGAGTTGCCTTTTGCTTATATAAATATTTTCCTTTTGGCGGCCTACAGCGTGATTTTATGCGCATTGCCCAAACCGTGGCGGCGCGAGGGCATCAGGTTCGTGTTTATACTCAGTCATGGGAAGGGGAATGCCCGGATAACTTTGAATTAATCTGCGTGCCGGTTAAATCCCGGACGAACCACGGTCGTAACGCAGAATATTATGCCTGGGTGCAACACCATTTACGCGACCACCCTGTCGATCGGGTGGTTGGATTCAATAAGATGCCTGGCCTTGATGTGTATTATGCCGCAGACGTGTGTTATGCCGAAAAAGTCGCACAGGAAAAAGGTTTTTTCTATCGCCTGACATCACGCTATCGGCATTATGCTGCTTTTGAACGCGCCACGTTTGAACACGGCAAGTCGACGCAACTATTAATGCTGACGAATAAGCAGATTGCTGACTTCCAAAAACATTATCAGACTGAAGCGGAGCGTTTCCATATTCTTCCTCCGGGGATTTACCCGGACAGAAAATATAGCCAACAGATCCCAAACAGTCGTCAAATTTATCGTCAGAAAAATGGTATCTCAGAACAGCAAAAATTACTGTTGCAAGTAGGGTCTGACTTTACCCGTAAAGGTGTGGATCGCTCTATTGAAGCGCTGGCATCGTTACCCGAATCTTTACGGCAAAATACGGTGCTCTATGTTGTCGGGCAGGATAAGCCGAAGAAGTTTGCAGCGCTGGCTGAAAGAAGCGGCGTTGGCACGAATGTGCATTTTTTCTCCGGACGTAATGATATCGCGGAGTTAATGGCGGCAGCCGACCTTTTACTGCATCCAGCCTATCAGGAAGCTGCTGGTATTGTTTTGCTGGAAGCCATTACTGCTGGTTTGCCGGTGTTGACAACTGCGGTGTGCGGTTATGCTCATTATATTGTGGATGCAAACTGTGGCGAAGCGATGACTGAACCATTCCGTCAGGATGCGCTAAATGAGGTTTTACTCAAAGCGCTGACACAGCCTTCCTTACGCAGCGCCTGGGCTGAAAATGCGCGGTATTATGCTGATACTCAGGATTTATACAGTTTACCGGAGAAGGCCGCAGATATTATTACAGGTGATTTAGATGGTTGAGCTGAAAGCGCCGTTAACTACACTATGGCGCGGTAAAGATGCTTTTGAGGAAGTGAAAACGTTACAGGGCGAAGTGTTCAGAGAGCTGGAGACGCGTCGAACATTGCGGTTTGAGCTGGACGGCAAAAGCTACTTCCTGAAGTGGCATAAAGGCACTTCGCTGAAAGAAATTGTGAAGAACCTGATTTCGTTACGTATGCCTGTTCTGGGCGCTGACAGAGAATGGCACGCCATTCATCGTCTATATGAGCTGGGCGTTGATACGATGCACGGCGTTGGTTTTGGTGAAAAAGGCGTAAACCCGCTAACCAGAACATCATTTATTATCACCGAAGATTTAACGCCTACCATTAGCCTTGAAGACTACTGTGCTGACTGGGCTGTTAATCCACCGGACGCGCAGGTGAAGTGGATGATCATTAAGCGTGTTGCGACTATGGTACGTAAAATGCACGCCGGGGGAATTAACCATCGCGACTGTTATATTTGCCACTTTCTTCTGCATTTACCTTTCACTGGTCGCGAAGAGGATTTCAAAATCTCCGTAATCGACCTGCATCGCGCGCAGATACGTCAGCACGTTCCCCTTCGCTGGCGTGACAAAGATTTAATTGGGCTTTATTTTTCTTCAATGAATATTGGTCTGACTCAGCGAGATATATTCCGGTTTATGCGTGAGTATTTCTCTCTCCCCCTGCGAGAGATTTTACAAAAAGAGTCGGGGTTGATTCATCAGGCGGATGTTAAAGCTGCTCGAATTAAAGAAAGAACAATAAGAAAAAATCTTTAATATAAAAGTTATATTTTAAAATAGCTTAGAGGCTATATGTTTCTATTCATATGCATGACTAATTTGCAATTATTGATTGCACGGTCAATTATAGAAAAAGAGCAGTTGAGAAAAGTTGATGTTTTATTTATTGGCGATGTAGATAACGTAAAAAATCAGTACTATTTAAAAAAAATTCAGCCGTTATGTCGGCACTCAGACATTGTTCCGCAGGTAGCAAAATTTTCGACATTTAAAACGATTCAAAGAACACGGTATGCTAAAAAAATCATGGGAAAGTATGCCAGAGAATATCATACCGTTTTCTTCGCGAATTTTCACGTCCCGCTTGTACACCATATTTTATCGTGTATCTCTTTTTCTGAAATAAAAACCTTTGATGACGGTACAAATAATATTAATCGAAAAAGTATAATGTACAAAGATAAGTATATAAGCGCTGCATCGAAATTTATAAGAAAAACGATGGGGCGAAAATACCATAAAGAGGAGGTATTACAGTTAGACAAAAAACATTATACATTATTCCCTGATAGAGCTAACATCATTAAAAACACAGAAGAAATTATATTAGTGCATTATACAACTACTCCCGATGAAAATAGGGGGCTAAAAAAAATATTATTAGGGACTGTATATGTTGATGCATTAAAAAATAAAGAAGATGAGAATCTTTTTCTTCAACAACTTCAGATTTTTATTAAGAAAGAAGACATCGATATATATATACCTCACCCTCGATATGATTCTCATGAATTCGATGGTGTATTAAATATTAAATCTGAAATGATAGCTGAGGATATTATTTTAGAATATCTTGAGCAAGGGCTGGCATTAAAGTTATATGGCTTTAATAGTACAGCGCAGTATAATTTAAATAATATTTCAGCGATTGAAAGTTATAAAATAATGAGCCCCTTATTAACCGATGCTTTTAATTATGGGCTGGAGCTTGATTTTAATCATATCTTAGTATAAATATAGTGTTGATTGGTTTTATTCTTACAAAATATAAAAACAACGATGACCAGATGACATCAGTGACAAAAAAATGGTGGGTTCATTGAAAATAGCGTTTATTGGTGAAGCGGTATCTGGCTTCGGAGGGATGGAAACCGTTATTAGCAACGTTATCCATACGTTTGAAAATAGCTCTCCGAAAATTAACTGTGAAATGTTTTTCTTTTGTCGTAATGACAAAATGGATAAAGCATGGCTAAAAGAGATTAAATATGCGCAATCATTCTCAAATATAAAATTAAGCTTTCTTCGTCGAGCTAAGCATGTTTATAATTTTAGTCAGTGGCTGAGAGAAACGTCACCGGATATTGTGATATGTATTGATGTCATCTCATGTCTTTATGCCAATAAAGCACGAAAGAAAAGCGGTAAACAGTTTACTATTTTCTCATGGCCGCATTTTTCGCTCGACCATAAAAAACATGCAGAGTGTATAACATACGCGGATTATCATCTGGCCATCAGCAGTGGTATTAAAGAACAGATGATGGCACGGGGTATCTCAGCGCAAGATATTAGCGTCGTTTATAATCCTGTCTCTATTAAAACAATCATTGTGCCGCCGCCTGAGCGCGATAAACCCGCTGTATTTCTTTATGTAGGGCGTCTTAAATTTGAAGGGCAGAAAAGAGTTAAAGATTTATTTGATGGCTTAGCTCGTACGACAGGGGAATGGCAGCTACATATTATTGGTGATGGCTCAGATTTTGAAAAGTGCCAGGCCTATAGTCGGGAGCTTGGTATTGAGCGGCGTGTGATCTGGTATGGTTGGCAAAGCGCGCCGTGGCAAGTCGTACAGCAAAAAATAAAAAATGTCACTGCGCTACTACTTACCTCTGCGTTTGAGGGATTTCCTATGACCCTGCTGGAAGCAATGTCATATGGAATTCCATGTATTAGTTCTGATTGTATGTCTGGTCCGCGTGATATGATTAAACCCGGTTTGAATGGTGAGCTTTACACTCCGAGGGCTATAGATGATTTTGTAGGGCACCTTAATCGAGTTATTTCTGGTGAAGTAAAATATCAGCATGATATTATTCCCGGCACGATTGAGAGATTTTATGATGTGCTATATTTTAAAAATTTTAATAATGCGATATTCTCGAAATTACAAAAGTGATCACTATGAGCAGAAAATATTTTGAAGAAGAAGTCATTCAACAGACTTTAGATTATAACTATGCACAACATAGTGATGCTGATAAATTTAATATAGCTTATGGGATTGATAAAAATTTTCTTTTTGGCTGTGGTGTCTCTATTGCATCGGTTCTCCTCGCTAACCCAGAGAAGGCGTTAGCTTTCCATGTTTTTACCGATTTCTTTGGGTCTGAAGACCAGCAGCGATTTGAGGCATTAGCAAAACAGTACGCTACGCAGATTGTTGTTTACCTAATCGACTGTGAGCGCTTAAAATCGCTACCCAGTACCAAAAACTGGACCTATGCAACATACTTTAGATTCATTATCGCCGATTATTTTTCAGATAAAACAGATAGAGTACTTTATCTGGATGCAGATATTGCATGTAAGGGGAGTATTCAGGAACTTATTGATCTTAATTTCGCTGAAAATGAGATTGCGGCTGTCGTTGCTGAAGGCGAGTTGGAATGGTGGACTAAGCGCTCGGTTAGCCTGGCAACGCCAGGGCTGGTTTCTGGCTATTTTAATGCCGGTTTTATTTTAATTAACATACCTCTTTGGACCGCAGAAAATATCTCTAAGAAAGCGATTGAAATGCTAAAAGATCCGGAGGTAGTACAGCGCATAACGCACCTTGATCAGGATGTATTAAATATATTGTTAGTGAATAAAGCGCGTTTTGTTGATAAAAAATTTAATACACAATTTAGTCTTAACTATGAATTAAAAGATTCAGTTATTAATCCAGTTGATGCTGAGACTGTATTTGTTCATTATATCGGACCAACGAAGCCCTGGCATAGTTGGGGGGGGTACCCTGTGTCACAATATTTTTTACAGGCTAAGAGCAACTCACCATGGTCTCATTGTACACTTTTAAATCCAGTCACTAGCCATCAGTTACGTTATGCGGCAAAGCATATGTTTAATCAGAAGCATTATACTTCGGGTATAAATTATTATATAGCCTACTTTAAACGTAAACTTCTTGAATAAAACCCATAGGTGATGTAATGGATTCATTTCCTGAGATAGAAATAGCCGAATATAAAGTTTTTGATGAAAGTAATAATAATGATGATAACGTATTAAACATTTCTTATGGCGTTGATGAAAACTATCTTGATGGTGTGGGGGTATCAATCGCTTCAGTTGTATTAAACAATAATATCCCGCTCGCTTTTCACATTATTTGTGATTCATACTCCCCGTGTTTTGTAAAATATATAGAGCGTTTAGCCGTACAGCATCACATTAAAATTTCTCTTTATCTTATTAAAGTAGAAAGCCTTGAGGTATTGCCTCAAACTAAAGTATGGTCGAGAGCAATGTATTTTCGTTTATTTGCTTTCGATTATCTCAGTAAGAAGGTAAACACCTTACTTTATTTGGATGCCGATGTTGTATGCAAAGGATCTTTGCAAGGTCTTCTACAGCTTGATTTGACAGAGAAGATCGCTGCGGTCGTAAAAGATGTTGATTCCATCCAGAATAAGGTAAATGAGAGATTAAGAGCATTTAATTTACAAGGTGGTTATTTTAACTCCGGCGTGGTTTTTGTTAACCTGAAATTATGGAAAGAGAATGCCTTAACTGAAAAGGCATTTTTACTTCTGGCAGGTAAAGAGGCTGACTCTTTTAAATATCCCGATCAGGATGTTTTGAATATTCTTCTACAGGACAAAGTTATTTTTCTACCGCGACCGTATAATACTATTTATACTATCAAAAGTGAGTTAAAAGATAGGTCACATAAAAAATATAGCAATATAATTAATGATAATACTATTTTAATTCATTATACGGGTGCTACAAAACCATGGCATGCCTGGGCAAATTATCCTTCAGTTATCTATTATAAAAATGCACGGTTGAATTCGCCCTGGAAAGATTTTCCCGCAAAAGATGCGCGTACCATAGTTGAATTTAAGAAGCGATATAAACATCTTCTCGTGCAAGGTCATTACTTTAAAGGCCTTCTGGCTGGAAGCGCATATCTTTATCGTAAACTTTTCCACAAATAATTTCCTTCCCTAAATCTTCATTATGATTATTGAAAAAAAGGTTAAAAACTATACCGTCTTTGTCAAAAAAGACGGTGAAAAATACATTGAGATATTCAAAGATTTTCTATCTTATAATCATCAGGTTATTAAAGTCTTCCGTAATATAGAAGATACAAAAGTTGTATTGATTAATACAGACTACGGAAAATATATTCTCAAAGTATTTAGTCCAAAAGTAAAAAATACTGAACGCTTTTTCAAATCGTTAGTAAAAGGAGATTACTACGAAAAGCTTTTTCGTCAGACAGATCGTGTGCGGCGTGAAGGGTTTGCGGCGCTTAATGATTTTTACCTGCTGGCGGAAATTAAAACATTACGCTATGTAAGAACATACGTGATGCTAATTGAGTATATTGAAGGTATTGAACTTGTTGATATGCCAGAAATTTCTGGCGAGGTGAGAGAAAAAATCAAACAGTCGATATATTCTCTGCATCAGTATGGTATGGTTTCGGGCGATCCCCATAAAGGTAACTTTATCCTGCAAGGCAATGAGATCAGAATTATCGATTTGTCCGGAAAAAGACCTTCCAGACAACGAAAAGCAAAGGATCGTATTGATTTAGAAAGACATTATGGTATCAAAAATAATGTGAGAGATATCGGATTTTACTTATTGATTTATAAGAAAAAACTTCGAAATTTCCTTCGTCGTATTAAGGGTAAGGAAAAGCGCTGATCAATGTAGCACGTTTGGTTTAATTTAAGGGGCTGACTGACTTTTATTTGCTGTAGCGTTATGACATACTTGAGAGAATTTGAGATGTAATATTAGTTATTGAATATAACATTTATTTATAGGTTGCATGATAAACATACGAGTTTTTTATGGGCAGCGTTAACTTCATAACTCACGCCGATGTTCTGCAACTTATTGCGAAAAGAACGGCTGAAGATTGTATTATTTTTCTTTCTGGTCCTACGTCCAGAAAGACGCCGCTGTCCTTGTTACGAATGAAAGATGTCATTGCAGTCAATGGTTCTGTTCAATATTTGCTAAACAATAACGTCAAGCCATTTTTGTACCTTCTGACGGATGTTCGCTTCCTCCATCGCCGGCGCGAAGATTTTTATAACTTTAGCCGTAACAGTCAGTTTACTATCGTCAATCTTGATGTGTATGAACAGGCTTCAGTGGATGATCAAAAATATATTGAAGAAAACTGTTTAATTATTCGCTCCTTTTATCGCCGAGAAAAAGGGGGCTTTTTAAAGAAAATTAAATTTAATATCCTCAAGCGGGTTCATAAAGCATTACTTATTTCAGTTCCCCTTTCGAAAAGAGGGCGACTGGCTGGATTTTGCAAGGATATCAGCATCGGTTATTGCTCTTGCCATACTATTGCTTATACCGCTATTCAGGTTGCCTATTCCCTCAAGTATGGCCGTATTATATGTTCTGGGCTTGACTTAACAGGGAGTTGCCCACGTTTTTATGACGAATCTACCAGCCCTATGCCATCTGAGCTTAGTAAAGACCTGTTTAAAATACTGCCATTTTTTACTTTTATGAGAAAAAATGTGAGTGATTTAAATATCTTTAATTTATCAGATGATACTGCAATTCATTACGATATTATTCCATATATTACAGCCTCGGAACTTGAGGGTGAAATATATTACGATAAAATTGTCTAGATACTAAAAAAATCATTATTTTGCGCTGCTTCGACACGCATTTTTTCTATAAAGTTAACTATTCTGGATTATAGCTATTATGATTAAAAAAATCATATTTACTGTTACTCCTATATTTTCAATTCCTCCACGTGGCGCGGCTGCGGTAGAAACCTGGATTTACCAGGTTGCAAAACGACTATCAATACCGAATGCTATTGCTTGTATAAAGAATGCTGGCTATCCTGAATATAATAAAATAAACGATAACTGTGATATTCATTACATTGGGTTTAGTAAAGTTTATAAGCGTCTTTTTCAGAAATGGACTCGTCTCGACCCACTACCCTATTCCCAGCGCATCCTTAATATTAGAGATAAAGTGACTACCCAGGAAGATAGCGTCATTGTTATTCATAATAGTATGAAACTGTATCGGCAGATCAGAGAGCGTAATCCGAATGCAAAACTGGTTATGCACATGCATAACGCATTTGAACCAGAACTTCCTGATAATGATGCAAAAATTATCGTGCCCAGTCAGTTTCTTAAAGCGTTTTATGAAGAAAGATTGCCCGCTGCTGCTGTTAGTATTGTGCCTAATGGTTTTTGTGCTGAGACTTATAAAAGAAACCCACAAGATAATCTTCGTCAGCAATTAAATATTGCGGAAGATGCCACCGTTCTCTTATATGCCGGGAGAATTTCGCCTGATAAAGGCATCCTGTTGCTTTTGCAGGCGTTCAAACAATTACGTACGTTAAGAAGTAATATTAAACTTGTCGTTGTTGGCGATCCTTATGCAAGCCGCAAGGGTGAAAAAGCAGAGTATCAAAAGAAAGTACTGGACGCCGCAAAAGAGATTGGAACTGATTGTATTATGGCTGGGGGGCAATCTCCTGACCAGATGCATAACTTCTATCATATAGCCGATCTGGTTATTGTGCCGTCTCAGGTTGAAGAAGCATTTTGCATGGTGGCTGTAGAAGCGATGGCAGCAGGAAAAGCGGTTCTTGCCAGCAAAAAAGGGGGGATTAGCGAATTTGTGTTAGATGGCATAACAGGCTATCACCTCGCAGAACCTATGTCGAGCGACAGTATAATTAATGATATTAACCGTGCGCTTGCTGATAAGGAACGCCACCAGATTGCCGAAAAAGCAAAATCCCTGGTGTTTTCAAAATACAGTTGGGAAAATGTAGCGCAGCGTTTCGAGGAACAAATGAAAAGCTGGTTTGACAAGTGATTGAGTCCTGACGATGGAAAACGTGCTGATACCGTAATAAGTATCAGCGCGTTTCTTTATCTATTTCTTAGCGCCAGCAGAAAACCGGTAATGATACCAATTTGAGCAATATCGACCTGTTCAAAATTACCACGAACGATATAAAAACCGACGAAAGATAAAAATAGTATGAGATGAGCATTGTAGGGGCTTATCTCTACTTTCCTGAAGGTAGAGCTGGCTGTTTCCCTGATGATAGCGCCATATAAATAGGCCAGGCTCGCCAGACCCAATATGCCAGCACTAAACCAGATGTACAGAATGGTATTATGCGGACCGATAGATTCTTTAAAGGTCCACGTTGGATAATCGACAACGCGTTTATTATAAACACTATCATAAACATCATTACCATAGCCGTAGCCCTTGAGCGGGTTTTCCTGAATCAGTATCCACGCGGTGCCCTGGGTTCCGTTAGTATAACGATATGAGCTATCTGTCTGCTGTAATTTATACAGTAGTCGCTCCTGATCCGGTTTATGGCTTTGCTGAGTGATAACTAAAACGCCAGCAATAACCAGGATAGCAGCGCCAATTCCCATTAGTTTCCACTGACGGTTCAAAACCGCCCATAAAACGCCCACCACTAAAACTGCCAGCCATGCTCCCCGCGACAAGGTGCCTAACATTAAGAACAAGTAGACGGCGCTCAGCGCAAAGAAAGCGAGTTTGAGCGATGTTTTTCTGAATAGCCAGATATTCAACAATGCCGGGAACAGAAAAACCATTGAATCAGATATATGTCGATGGTCATAGTTTGTAAATGGCATTACCCCCCTGGAATAGTCCTGAATATAAAAGACAATTTCAACCAGCGAACGTAATCCTAAACTTGTTAAAAAGGAGAAAAGTACTATTTTCGCAACCGTTCCTTTTGTTTCATCTTTTAATAGTACGGGAATTAATAAAGTATATAATAAGAAACCCTCTAGTACCGTATTTTCAAATTCCTTGAAACTTTCTTTCATATCTGGCGATATGAGTATGGAATAAACAAGGATTAATGATAATACTGCTACGCTATAAAATACGCTATTTTTGAAAAGAGGAGGGAAACTTTTCGGTGAGCGTGAGACCTGATAAATCGCGGTGATAATCATAAGTATGATTATCAAATGTTTATAACGCGTAATACCATCCAGAAAATACGTAGCAACAAAAAGAAAAACCAGCGCTTTATTCCAGATTGGCTTCCATTTCTCTTTATTTAACGTTAATGATGTGGTTAGCATCTTTTCTCCACAATAGGTTTGGGATGAGACAGAGTCTCTTTAATGAATCTTTCCAAATACGCTTGTGGCATCTAAATTCGCCAGGTTTTGTTCTGGTGAGCAGCATGCCATTTGGTTCTTCCCATAACCTCCAATTAACCCAGGGTCCGTTGGGCCATATAGCGTAATATTCGGTCTGTCGAGCGCGGCGGTGAGATGGCTCAGGCCGGTATCAACCGATACGACAAATTTTGCGCCAGCCAGCACTCTGGCGACCTCCTCCAGGCTCATGCGCGGTAATACATCCACATAGTCAAAGCCTTCGGCCAGTCGTTTAGCCCGGGCCTCCTCATGAGGCGCGCCCCAGGGAAGTTTTATCCGTAATCCTGTGTTGCCCACCAGGCCGATAAGCTCGCGCCAGTTTGCTTCCGGCCAGTGTTTATCATCGCGGGTCGTGGCATGTAAAAACACCGCATACGGATCGCTGACCGCCTGCTGGCAATACAGAAAATGTTTTGCGATGGCATAATCGCCCTGCGACTGCGGTTTATCGTATCCCAGGCTTTTGGCGAACAGCTCGCGCGTCCGTTCAACCGCATGTTGTTGCTTTGCGATATGGTGTTTACGGTTATAAAACAGGCTGGCCAGCGGTTCGCGGGCGGTACTCCAGTCCATACCGTGCTTTATCCCATGCGCCAGACGCGTCACCAGCGCCGCGCTTTTTACCAGCCCCTGCGCATCAATCACAGCGTCGTATTGGTTTGCGCATACCGCCCGACGAAAGGCTGTGCGTTCCGCTTTGATGGGCGCGGAAAACCAGGCCTTGCGCCAACGGCGAATAGCGACGGGAATCACGCGATCGACAGCACTGTGCCAGGACGGAATTTGCGCAAACCCTTCTTCGACAACCCAATCAAATTGAATCCCCGGAATCGCCTGTTGCGCGTCGGTAAGCGCAGGCAGGGTATGTAATACGTCGCCCATTGATGATGTTTTAACGATCAAAACCCGCATTAAACGCCCTCTTCCGACAACAGCGAATGAAGCTCTTCCTTAACCCGCTGCGGCGTGATATCGATCAGGCTCTGGTGATAGCCTTGCGCCGTATCGCCTTTACGCACTTTGTGATAACCCGTAATGAGACGAATCACCCGGGCCTTATGAGACAGCGGCGGCGTGAAATCCGGGCTACTTGGGCCATACAAGGCGACCAGCGGACGGTCGAGCGCCGCCGCGACGTGCATCAGCCCGGAATCGTTAGTGACGATGGCTTTACAGGCGGCTATCAGAATGACGGCCTGTTCCAGCTGGGTTTCCCCCGCCAGGTTGCGACACCATGCCTGCTGCTCGCTATTCAGCGCCGCCAGGATCTCATTTCCGGCTTCATGGTCTTTTGCCGAGCCAAACAGCACGACCTGATACCCTTCGTTAATGAGTTGCTTTGCCAGTTCGGCGTAGTGATAGTGCGGCCAACGTTTTGCCGGGCCAAATTCCGCGCCGGGGCAAAAGCCGATCAGAGGACGTTCAGAAGATAGTGAAAAGTCGCTGCACATCAACGACTTTTCACCCTCGCTAACCTGGAGCTGCGGCCAGAGCAGCGGCTGCGGCAGATCTTTCGCCGTGCGCATCACGCCCTTGTCATAGGCCAGCGCCACGTAGCGCTCCACCATCAGCGGCCAGGCGTCTTTATCAAGGACGCGCGCATCGTTCAGCAGGCCATAGCGCATTTCGCCGCGCCAGCCGGTACGGTGCGGGATATTGGCAAAGAAAGGAATCAGCGCCGATTTAAACGAATTTGGCAGCACCCAGGCGCGATCGTAGCGCTTCTCTCGCAGGCTATGGCCCAATCTGCGGCGCTCGCCGATTTCCAGCGCGCCGTGGCCCAGCGGCATGGGTATCGCCTCGTTAACTTCCGGCATACGCGATAACAACGGACGGCACCAGGCTGGCGCCATCACGTCGATTATCGCCTGGGGATAGCGCGCTTTAAGCGTGCGATAGAGACTTTGCGACATCATCATGTCGCCCACCCAGGACGGGCCAATGACCAAAATTTTCATACTTACGCGTCGCGGTTCAGCCAGGCCATATACTCCGTGACGCCTTCGGCGACGGTCTTAAAGGGTTTGTCGTAGCCCGCGTTGCGCAGATTGGTTAAATCCGCCTGCGTAAACGCCTGATAGCGACCTTTCAGTTTATCCGGGAACGGAATGTATTCAATGCTGCCTTTTTTATGGTATGCCAGCGTCGCGTCGGCGACAGCCTGGAAAGATTCCGCACGGCCTGTGCCCAGGTTAAAGATGCCGGACTTGCCGCTTTCCAGGAACCACAGGTTAACGGCGGCCACATCGCCCACGTAAACGAAGTCGCGCTTGAAGTTTTCGCTGCCTTCAAACAGTTTCGGGCTTTCGCCGTTGTTTAACTGTGTATTCAAATGAAATGCCACGCTTGCCATGCTGCCTTTATGGCCTTCACGTGGTCCATAGACGTTGAAATAGCGGAAACCGACAATCTGCGAGTTCGCTTCTGGCAGGATCTGGCGCACATATTCATCAAACAGGAATTTAGAATAGCCGTAAACGTTAAGCGGTTTTTCGTATTCGCGCGATTCGATGAAATCAGACGTGCGACCGCCATAGGTGGCGGCAGAAGAGGCGTAGAGGAACGGGATTTCGCGCTCAAGACAATAGTGCAGCAGCTCTTTGGAGTATTGATAGTTATTATCCATCATATACTTGCCGTCCCACTCGGTGGTGGAAGAGCAGGCGCCTTCATGGAAAATAGCTTCGATATCGCCGAGCTCTTCTCCGGACATAATCTGGATCAGGAAATCTTCCTTATCCATATAGTCAGCAATGTTCAGATCCACCAGGTTTACAAACTTGGTGCCGTCTTTCAGGTTATCCACCACCAGAATATCGGTGATACCTTTATCATTCAGGGCCTTAACGATATTGCTGCCGATAAAGCCCGCGCCGCCGGTAACGATGATCATAACTGTAACCTTTGAATTATGGTGTCAGAGACTGTCTCAGACATGAATGCTCTTATCATAACACTATTCATCCATTCACTGATAACCCGTGAGGATACGCGTGATTTATGCTGCATTTTAAAGAAGTGATGACGCGTCATCTCGTATCAACGTATCGCTTTGGGTAATATGTGCTGAAATTTGCCCAGTCTGGAGAATCGCAATGCGTGGGGATTTTTACAAACAGTTAACCAACGATCTGGAAACCGCCCGGGCGGAAGGATTGTTTAAAGAAGAGCGCATTATTACATCTGCGCAGCAGGCGGATATCACCGTGGCGGATGGAAGCCACGTTATTAACTTTTGCGCCAATAACTATCTCGGGCTGGCGAATCACCCTGAGCTGATTAATGCCGCAAAAGCGGGAATGGACAGCCACGGTTTCGGTATGGCGTCCGTGCGTTTTATCTGCGGCACCCAGGACAGCCACAAAGCGCTGGAGCAAAAGCTGGCAAGCTTCCTCGGCATGGAAGATGCGATTCTGTATTCCTCCTGTTTCGATGCTAACGGCGGCTTGTTTGAGACGTTGCTGGGCGCGGAAGACGCCATTATTTCCGACGCGCTGAACCACGCGTCTATCATTGACGGCGTGCGTTTGTGTAAAGCGAAGCGCTATCGCTATGCCAACAACGATATGGCTGAGCTGGAAGCGCGGCTGAAAGAGGCGCGTGAAGCCGGCGCGCGTCATGTCCTGATCGCCACCGACGGCGTGTTCTCAATGGATGGCGTCATCGCCAATCTGAAAGGCGTCTGTGATCTGGCCGATAAATACGATGCGCTGGTGATGGTTGATGATTCTCACGCGGTAGGCTTTGTCGGCGAAAACGGTCGTGGTTCCCATGAATACTGCGACGTAATGGGCCGCGTAGATATTATTACCGGTACGCTGGGCAAAGCGTTAGGCGGCGCATCCGGCGGCTATACCGCGGCGCGCAAAGAGGTCGTTGAGTGGTTGCGTCAGCGTTCCCGCCCATATCTGTTCTCCAACTCCCTGGCGCCGGCGATCGTGGCGGCTTCTATTAAAGTGTTAGAGATGGTGGAAGCGGGCGCAGAACTGCGCGATCGCTTGTGGGCGAACGCCCGGCAGTTCCGTGAGCAGATGTCTGCCGCGGGATTTACGCTGGCAGGCGCGGATCACGCCATCATCCCGGTAATGCTGGGAGATGCGGTTGTCGCGCAGAAATTTGCCCGCGAACTGCAAAAAGAGGGCATTTACGTTACCGGTTTCTTCTATCCGGTCGTACCAAAAGGTCAGGCGCGTATTCGTACCCAGATGTCTGCGGCGCATACGCCTGAGCAAATTACGCGTGCGGTAGACGCGTTCACGCGTATTGGTAAACAACTGGGCGTGATTGCCTGAGGATGTAAGATGAAAGCGTTATCCAAACTGAAAGCGGAAGAGGGCATCTGGATGACCGATGTTCCGGAACCGGAAGTCGGCCATAACGATTTGCTGATTAAAATCCGTAAAACAGCCATCTGCGGCACTGACGTTCACATCTATAACTGGGATGACTGGTCGCAAAAAACCATCCCGGTTCCGATGGTCGTGGGGCATGAATATGTCGGCGAAGTGGTCGGCATCGGTCAGGAAGTGAAAGGCTTTAAAATCGGCGATCGCGTCTCCGGCGAAGGTCATATCACCTGCGGTCATTGCCGCAACTGCCGCGGCGGTCGTACTCACCTGTGTCGCAACACCACCGGCGTGGGCGTCAACCGTCCCGGCTGCTTTGCGGAATACCTGGTCATCCCGGCGTTCAATGCGTTTAAAATCCCGGATAACATTTCTGATGATTTAGCCTCTATTTTCGACCCGTTTGGTAATGCGGTGCATACGGCGCTGTCTTTCGATCTGGTCGGCGAAGATGTACTGGTATCGGGGGCGGGGCCAATCGGCGTAATGGCCGCCGCGGTGGCGAAACATGTCGGCGCGCGTCATGTGGTGATTACTGACGTCAATGAATACCGTCTGGAGCTGGCGCGTAAAATGGGCGTCACCCGCGCGGTCAACGTCGCGAAAGAGAGCCTGAACGACGTCATGGCGGAGCTGGGAATGACCGAAGGGTTCGATGTGGGTCTGGAGATGTCCGGCGCGCCGCCGGCGTTTCGTACCATGCTGGACACCATGAATCACGGCGGTCGTATTGCGATGCTGGGGATTCCGCCATCAGATATGTCTATCGACTGGACAAAAGTCATCTTTAAGGGCCTGTTCATTAAAGGTATTTATGGTCGTGAGATGTTCGAAACGTGGTACAAAATGGCGGCGCTGATCCAGTCCGGTCTGGATCTGTCACCGATTATCACCCATCGTTTCTCTATTGATGATTTCCAGAAAGGTTTTGACGCCATGCGTTCAGGCCAGTCAGGAAAAGTCATTCTGAGCTGGGATTAATATGTATATACCCAAAATAATTCGAGTTGCTTAAAGGCGGCAAGGGAGTGAGTCCCCAGGAGCATAGATAACTATGTGACTGGGGTGAACGAGCGTAGCCAACACATAAGCAACTTGAAGTATGAAGGGTATAGAGACCCGATGATATTTATCGGGTCTGATATACGTTTCATCGTAAAAGGTTGGTGTCATTCGCCAACCTTTTTTGTTAGGGAAAATCTGGAAAGCCGTAAAGAATTGTCATAGACATCAAGCATTCGTAATTGCGCTTTACTCTTATTTTACTCGCTAATGTCACGCTCTACTCTGAGTTTTGTGCTTGCTTTTTACTGTAAAAATTAATTATGGCGGCTTAATAGTTTCTTAATAGAGCCACAGTATAAAGGCAGGGTAAATTAAGGTTTTTCTGGTAATCGTTATGAAAAATAGTAAAACCAAAGTGAGTATCATTGTCCCGTTATATAATGCGGGAGCGGATTTTAATGCTTGCATGGCGTCGTTAATCGCGCAAACGTGGTCGGCGCTGGAAATTATTATTGTGAATGATGGATCGACAGATCATTCCGTTGAGATAGC
Organism: Salmonella sp. 741265055_HSA; assembly: GCF_046569525.1. Lineage (NCBI taxonomy): Bacteria > Pseudomonadati > Pseudomonadota > Gammaproteobacteria > Enterobacterales > Enterobacteriaceae > Salmonella > Salmonella sp. 741265055_HSA. The sequence goes on from NZ_JBKFSQ010000027.1 coordinate 50,505, forward strand.
AAAACATTACGCGGAACATTACCCGCATGTTCGACTGCTTCATCAGGCCAATGCTGGCGCATCTGTCGCCCGTAATCTTGGCCTGCAAGCGGCGACCGGCGATTACGTCGCCTTTGTCGATGCGGATGACCTGGTCTACCCGAAGATGTATGAAACGCTGATGACCATGGCGCTTAACGATGATCTGGACATTGCGCAGTGTAATGCGGACTGGTGCGCCCGAAAAACCGGGCACGCCTGGCAATCTATTCCGACCGATCGTCTGCGCTCCACCGGGGTATTAAGCGGACCGGATTGGTTGCGTATGGCGCTGGCCTCGCGGCGCTGGACGCATGTTGTCTGGATGGGCGTTTATCGACGTGCGATAATTATCGATAACAATATTACTTTCGTTCCCGGACTACATCATCAGGACATATTATGGTCGACGGAAGTTATGTTTAATGCCACGCGCGTACGTTATACCGAACAATCATTATATAAATATTTCCTGCATGATAATTCGGTAAGCCGTTTGCAAAGACAAGGCAATAAAAATCTTAATTATCAGCGGCATTATATTAAAATTACGCGATTATTAGAAAAGCTCAATCGTGATTATGCCCATCGTATTCCGATTTACCCGGAATTTCGCCAGCAAATTACCTGGGAAGCGTTACGCGTTTGTCATGCGGTGCGTAAAGAACCTGATATTTTGACCCGCCAGCGTATGATTGCCGAAATTTTTACTTCTGGCATGTATAGACGGATGATGGCTAACGTCCGCAGCGCGAAAGCGGCTTATCAGACGCTACTCTGGTCTTTCCGGCTGTGGCAATGGCGCGACAAAACCTTGTCGCACCGTCGTATGGCCCGTAAGGCGCTCAATCTGTCTTAGCGCTCACGTTTTTAGGCGCGGCGATTTTCCCCCAGCCTTGCCACTGGTGCTGAAACCAGACAACCACGGAACTTTGCGTAATGCTCTCGCCGATGACGCTGAAAAAGCGCGTAGCGTAGACCGGTTGCAGCGGTTTTTTCGGCTTGCACATCTTCACGCCGCGAAAGGGGTTGCGCGGTGCGTCAATTTTCTGCGGCGTCACACCCGGTCGGGACGTATCTACCTGCGGTTCGTTGAGCAGGCTGCCTGGGCGTACCAGGGTGATATCCGCCGGCAGGCGATAAACCATCTGTTGCAGCACGCGAACCGTTGCGGGATGCGGATGACCAATCGCGATAGCGGAACCGTTGCGACGGGCCAGTTCGATAGCGCGATTAAACTGACGGCGGATATCCGCCTCGTTTTGCGTATCGTCGAGGAACACTTTGCGCTTGATCACTTTCACACCCGTACCGGATGCCGCGCGCATCGCCTGGCTATTGCCAATCGTCATGCTGTCGAGAAAATAGAGATTGTAATGTTCCAGCGCCTGCATAACTTTTTGCATACCGAACAGGCTGGAAGTCATTGCGCTGCCCATGTGGTTATTAAGCCCGACGGCATACGGCACGTTGTTTACCGCCTCGCGGATAATGCGCTCGATCTCATCGCTGCTCATATCTGGTCGCAGCGTATCCTTCTCCAGCGGCTGTTTGCTTAGCGGCGCCATCGGCAGATGGATTAACACCTCATGCCCGCTATTGTGCGCTTTAGTTGCCATTTCGCGCGCGTGCGGCGCGTTGGGCAGTACGGCGACGGAGATGTTTGGCGGCAGCGCCAGAACCTGGTTTTCCGTGTGCGGGCGATAGCCAAAATCATCAATCACGATGGCGAGCTTGCCAGCGAAAACGGGATGTGCAAACGCCAGCAAAGTGGCCAGCGTGAGAATGGAGCGACGATACTGAGGCAAAACTTATCTTCCCAACCACGGCTGTGGATTGACGGCCTGACCCTGGCGACGAATTTCGAAATAAAGCGAGGGTCTGCCCTGACCGCCGCTACTGCCCACAAGGGCGATAGGTTGTCCGGCGCGCACCTGCGCGCCTACGCTGACCAGCGCGCTCTGGTTATAGCCGTAAAGGCTCATATCGCCTTTACCATGCTCCACGACCACCACCAGGCCATAGCCTTGCAACCAGTCCGCCAGAATCACCCTGCCGTCGGCGATGGCTTTGACCTCGGTGCCTTCCGACGCGCCGATCACCATCCCCTTCCAACGTAGCTCACCCTGCAGCCGTTCGCCATAGCGATGCAATATCGGGCCGCGTACCGGCCAGTATGCCTGACCGCGAGGCGCGCCCAGACCGCCGGTGCGGGACATTAGCGAGCGCTCGCTTTCCGTCGGCTTATAGGTGCTGCCTTTACGCGAGGCTTCCTGCTGCTTGTCGCGTACCGCCTGCGCTTCGCGGGCTTCACGCTCCGCTCGCGCTTTGGCCGCCGCTTCCGCCCGCGCGATACTGTTGCGCAGGCGTGATTCGTTGGCGCGTAGTTCGCTTAACTGTTGCTGGCCTTGCTGAATAGACGACTCCAGTCCGGCAAGCGTTTTCTTACGTTCATTACGCGCCTGCTCCAGCTTCGCCTGCTGGGCGCGCTGCTCATACAGCAACGTTTGTTGTTGGCTTTGCTTTTCTTCCAGCTCGGCTTTTTGCGTGGCGACCTGTTCGCGAGTCTGTTTCAGTTCGGCGATAGTCTCCTGGCGCGCCTGGTTCAGATAGCCGAAGTAGGCCTGCAGGCGTTGCCCACGCTGACTTTCTTCTCCGCTAAGAATAAGCTGAATGCCGGTGTGTTCGCCCTGGCGGAAAGCGGCGTCCAACTGCGCGGCGAGATTACGCTCCTGGCTGGCTTTTTGCTGCTCCAGTCTGGCAATTGAGGCGTTCATCTCATCAATTTGCGCGTTTAACTGATCCAGAGTGCTTTGCGTTTCGCGCAGCTTACGCGCTGCGGCCGAGATGGCCTCTTCCTGGGCTTTAAGTTGTGCCAGGAGGCTGGCGCGCTGTTGCTGCTGCTGGCGTACGTCGCGTTCTTTCGCGGCGATATCGGCCTGAATAGATTTGAGTTGATCACGGTCATCCGCGTGGGCGGAAAAGGCGCACAACAATACGCCAGCGCTAAGTACGCTGGCGTAGAACAAAGGCCTGACTGAAAACGTTCTTGGTTTCACGGCCTGTTGAATGGTGTTAATCGCCTTTCCCCTCATGGGGAGGGATTATTCCACGATGAACAGCGGCTTACCAGTCATCTCTTGCGGGATTTCCATCCCCATCAGCGACAGCATGGTAGGCGCAATGTCTGAAAGTTTGCCGCCTTCGACCGCCTTCACGTTTTTCTCGCCGACATAAATCAGCGGCACCGGCAGGTTGGTGTGGGCGGTATGCGCCTGACCGGTCGCCGGATCGCGCATCTGCTCCGCGTTGCCGTGGTCCGCGGTAATCAACAGTTGTCCACCAACGGACTCAACCGCTTTTGTTACCTGTTCAATGCAGTTATCCAACGCTTCCACCGCTTTGATGGCGGCTTCCATCACGCCGGTATGACCGACCATATCGCCGTTTGGATAGTTACAAATGATGGTGTCGTACTTACCGCTTTCGATCGCCGCGACCAATTTTTCAGTCAATTCTGCAGAGCTCATTTCCGGTTGCAGGTCATAAGTGGCCACTTTCGGGGAGTTGATCAGAATGCGCTCTTCGCCAGCAAACGGTTCTTCTACGCCGCCGTTAAAGAAAAAGGTTACGTGCGCATATTTTTCCGTTTCGGAAATACGCAGTTGGGTTTTATCGTTTTTCGCCATCCATTCGCCAAAGGTATTCGCCAGCGACGCTGGTGGGTAGGCAACGGCAGTTTTGATGTCGGCGGCGTATTCGGTCAGCATCACAAAGTTCAGATTAACCACTTTCTTACGCGCAAAGCCGTCGAAATCAGCGTTAACGAAAGCGCGGGTGATTTCGCGCGCGCGGTCAGCGCGGAAGTTCATGAAAATCAGCGTGTCGCCGTCTTCCATCGCCGCATCAGCCTGGCCCTCGGCGCGGATAACGGTCGCTTTGACAAACTCATCGTTTTCATCACGAGCGTAAGCGGCCTGCAGGCCAGACACAGCGGTATCCGCCTGGAATTCGCCCTGCGCCAGGGTCATCAGATCATACGCTTTTTCCACGCGATCCCAACGGTTGTCGCGGTCCATAGCGTAGTAACGACCGACGATAGACGCCACGCGGCCTTTGCCCAGCGCGGCGAATTTGTCTTCGAATTTTTTCAGCGAGGCTTCAGCGCTGCGCGGCGGCGTATCGCGACCGTCGAGGAAGGCGTGCAGATAGATTTTTTCTGCGCCGCGCTCTGCGGCCAGTTCTACCATCGCCATAATGTGATCTTCGTGGCTGTGGACGCCGCCCGCGGACAGCAGACCCATAATATGAACCGCTTTACCGGCGTTTTTCGCCTGGTCTACCGCATTGGTCAGGACTGGGTTAGCAAAGAAAGTACGTTCTTTAATTTCAACGTCCAGACGCGTCAGGTCCTGATAAACGATGCGACCTGCGCCCAGGTTAACGTGGCCCACTTCGGAGTTGCCCATCTGGCGGTCAGGCAGACCCACTTCCAGACCGGATGCGTCGATCAGGGTATGCGGACGTTTTGCCCACAGAGCATCCATCACCGGGGTTTTGGCGTTTAAGATAGCGTTATCCTGCTGTTCTTCACGGTAGCCGTAGCCATCCAGAATCACCAGTACCATAGGTTTTTTAGAAACCGACATTGCGACAACCTCATACTCAATAGACAAAATAATTGCGTAATTTTACTACAGCTGAATCGATAAAATAGCCTCAGAAGATCAAAGAAAGGGATCGCGCTGGTGTGAGAAGGCAAGCAATAGCGTGATTTTTTTTCGTAGTGCCCCGCAAAAATGCATTCCAGTGCACGCTCTGGCTGTATTTGCGCCACTGCGCAGGTATACTCCTTTCCTGGTTTTTTAATCACTACGTCGGGAGTTGTTACCCCCCATGCAAGAAATTATGCAATTTGTTGGCCGTCATCCCATACTGAGTATCGCCTGGATTGCGTTACTGGTGGCGGTTTTATTTACCACGTTCAAAGGTCTGACTTCAAAAGTTAAGGTGATTACACGCGGCGAAGCCACGCGCCTTATCAACAAAGAGGACGCCGTTGTTGTGGATTTACGTCAACGTGACGATTTCCGTAAAGGCCATATCGCTGGCGCGACCAATTTGCTGCCGAGCGAAATCAAAGCCAACAATGTTGGCGAACTGGAAAAGCACAAAGACAAGCCGATTATCGTGGTCGACGGTTCTGGTATGCAGTGCCAGGAATCCGCTAACGCGCTGACAAAAGCCGGCTTTGAAAAGGTCTTTGTGTTGAAAGAAGGCGTAGCAGGCTGGAGCGGCGAGAATCTGCCTCTGGTGCGCGGTAAGTGATTACCCGTCGTTTTCATGACGTAAGGGGAATGACTTGCCCTTGCGTCGACATGAAATCCATCGGGTAAAAAACAGGAGCGAAGTCATGGCCAATATTGAAATCTACACCAAAGCAACCTGCCCGTTTTGCCATCGTGCAAAGGCGCTGTTAAACAGCAAGGGCGTGAGTTTCCAGGAAATTGCGATTGACGGCGACGCCGTGAAGCGTGAAGAGATGATCAAACGTAGTGGCCGAACGACGGTTCCGCAAATTTTTATTGATGCACAGCACATTGGCGGTTGTGACGACTTGTATGCGCTGGATGCGCGTGGTGGACTGGATCCGCTGTTGCGTTAAGGCGTACTCAAGTATTTAAGGACAACACTAAAGGGTTTTACACATGTCAGAACAAAATAACACTGAAATGGCTTTCCAGATCCAACGTATCTATACCAAGGATGTTTCTTTCGAAGCGCCAAACGCACCGCATGTTTTCCAGAAAGATTGGCAGCCAGAGGTTAAACTGGATCTTGATACGGCATCTTCCCAACTGGCGGATGACGTTTATGAAGTTGTGCTGCGTGTTACCGTAACGGCTTCCCTGGGGGAAGAAACCGCGTTCCTGTGCGAAGTTCAGCAGGCCGGTATTTTCTCCATCAGCGGTATTGAAGGTACTCAGATGGCGCATTGCCTGGGCGCATACTGCCCGAACATTCTGTTCCCGTATGCTCGCGAGTGCATCACCAGCCTGGTTTCACGCGGTACGTTCCCGCAACTGAACCTTGCGCCGGTCAATTTTGATGCGCTGTTCATGAACTATTTGCAGCAGCAGGCTGGCGAAGGTACTGAAGAACATCAGGATGCCTGATGAACCAAAGTAATGCGTCAATGACAGTCATCGGTGCCGGCTCGTACGGCACCGCTCTTGCTATCACTCTGGCGAGAAACGGCCACCAGGTTGTCCTGTGGGGCCACGACCCAAAACATATCGCGACCCTGGAGCACGATCGCTGCAACGTCGCGTTCCTTCCCGATGTGCCTTTTCCCGATACGTTACACCTGGAAAGCGACTTAGCAACTGCGCTGGCGGCCAGTCGTAACATTCTGGTGGTGGTGCCAAGCCATGTTTTCAGCGACGTGCTGCGGCAGATTAAACCGCTGATGCGTCCGGATGCGCGTCTGGTATGGGCGACCAAAGGCCTGGAAGCGGAAACGGGGCGCCTGTTGCAGGATGTCGCTCGCGAGGCGTTAGGCGATCAAATCCCGCTGGCGGTGATTTCCGGTCCGACGTTCGCTAAAGAGCTGGCGGCGGGTTTGCCGACGGCAATCTCGCTGGCCTCAACCGATGAGACCTTTGCCGACGATCTCCAGCAACTGTTGCACTGCGGAAAAAGTTTTCGCGTCTATATCAATGCGGATTTTATCGGCGTGCAGCTTGGCGGCGCGGTGAAAAACGTGATTGCGATTGGCGCGGGGATGTCTGACGGCATCGGCTTCGGCGCGAACGCCCGCACGGCGCTAATCACGCGTGGACTGACCGAAATGTCGCGGCTTGGCGCAGCGCTTGGCGCCGATCCCGCCACCTTTATGGGGATGGCGGGCTTAGGCGATCTGGTGCTGACCTGTACCGACAACCAGTCGCGCAACCGTCGTTTTGGCATGATGCTTGGCCAGGGCATGGACGTTAAAGGCGCGCAGGATAAGATTGGCCAGGTGGTCGAAGGCTATCGCAATACGAAAGAAGTTCGTGAATTGGCGCACCGTTTTGGTGTTGAAATGCCAATAACCGAGGAAATTTATCAAGTATTGTATTGCGGAAAAAACGCGCGCGAGGCAGCATTAACGTTATTAGGTCGCGCCCGCAAGGAAGAGCTGAGTCGCCACTAGCCGTAAGGAACTGTTTGCATAAACGACCCAACCCGCACAGAACGGGTTGGTCGTTTTCTGCCCGTCTGGAGTAAGCCATGCCGTGTGAAGAACTGGAAATCGTCTGGAAGAATATTAAAGCTGAAGCCCGCGCTTTAGCTGACTGTGAGCCTATGTTGGCCAGTTTTTATCACGCCACTCTACTCAAGCATGAAAATCTGGGCAGTGCGCTGAGCTATATGCTGGCAAATAAACTGGCGTCGCCCATCATGCCCGCTATCGCTATCCGTGAAGTAGTTGAAGAAGCCTATGCCGCCGACCCGGAAATGATCGCGTCGGCAGCGTGCGATATTCAGGCCGTGCGCACTCGCGATCCGGCGGTGGATAAATACTCCACGCCGCTGTTATATCTGAAAGGCTTTCATGCGCTACAGGCCTACCGCATTGGTCACTGGTTGTGGAATAAAGGTCGTCGCGCGCTGGCTATCTTCCTGCAAAATCAGGTTTCGGTCTCGTTTCAGGTGGATATTCACCCGGCAGCGAAAATTGGCCGCGGGATTATGCTCGACCATGCCACCGGTATTGTGGTGGGGGAGACGGCGGTTATTGAAGATGATGTGTCGATTCTGCAATCCGTTACCCTGGGCGGTACCGGGAAAACGAGCGGCGATCGCCATCCTAAAATCCGCGAAGGTGTGATGATTGGCGCGGGCGCGAAAATTCTCGGCAATATCGAGGTGGGGCGCGGCGCGAAAATTGGCGCAGGTTCCGTCGTTTTACAGCCTGTCCCGCCGCACACTACCGCCGCAGGCGTTCCGGCACGTATTGTCGGCAAGCCGGGCAGCGATAAGCCGTCGATGGATATGGACCAGCATTTCAACGGGCTACACCATACGTTTGAGTATGGCGACGGCATCTGAATTGCGCGGTACAACTAAAAAACGCTGTTCCGATGGAGTGCAATCCCGGAACAGCGGAGCGAAGAATTCGCAATGTGGATAATCAGGCTGCGGATGATGTCAGCGTGATGCGATCCAGCGGGCCGACGATAAACAGATATGAAATGAGACCAATAAGTCCCATCGAGCCAACGTATAAAATGGCAAAGTCGAACGACTGAGTATTGGCAAGAATCACGCCGATGACCAGCGGCGTAACGATGCTTGCCATATTGCCGCACATGTTAAATACGCCGCCGGCAATACCCAGAACTTCCTTCGGCGAGGTGTCGCTGAGTACGCACCAGCCCAGGTTACCAAACCCTTTGGCAAAAAAGGCCAGACTCATCGCCGCAATGACCACAAATTCTGAAGAGGTGTAGTTGGCGATCACAATTACGCAAGAGAGCAACATACCGCAGATAACAGGCAGCTTCCGCGCGACGGTAAGGCTATAGCCGCGTTTGAGCAGCCAGTCGGAGAACACGCCGCCGAGCAGGCCGCCAATAAAACCGGCAATGGCTGGAATACTGGCCACAAAACCGACTTTCAGAATCGACATGCCTTTCGCCTGGTACAGGTAGGTCGGGAACCAGGTCAGGAAGAACCAGGTGATAGAGGTGACGCAGAATTGCCCGATGTAAACACCGATCATCATCCGGTTAACACAGACGGTTTTAATCTGCGCGAACGTTATTTTCTGCGGCTCCTTTTTACAGCCCAGAGAGGGCTCGCCACCACCGCTACGAATATAGTCAATTTCCGCTTGATTAACTTTTGGATGGTGCATCGGATCTTTGACTTTCATTAACCAGAATATACCGAGCATCACACCAATAGCGCCAATATAATAGAAGACAAAATGCCAGCTTAAATTATGCAGAATGATCGTCATTAGCGGGGTGATAATGCCCAGCGAGATATATTGTGCAGCCTGATAAACTGAAGTAACGAAACCTCGTTCATTATTGGGAAACCATTGTACGCTTAAACGACTGTTCGCCGGAAAGGCAGGCGCTTCAATCGCGCCCATCAGCAGACGTAGAATAACCAGTACAATTAATGGGCTGCCATACAAATAGATCGTTCCCTGAAACATGGTTACTAACGACCAGCCAATCAATGCGCAACCGTAAACCAGTCGTGAACCGTAGCGGTCTAATAGCCAACCACCGGGGAGTTGCATAATGACATAGGCAATACCAAATGAGGAGAAGGCCAGGCCCATCGCTTCCGGATCAAAACCTAATTCTTTACTCATTATTGGGGCAACTACGGATAGAGTTGCGCGATCCGCATAATTAAATACGGTAGCAAGAAATAAAAATATAAGAATGGTATGACGCACTTTTGTGCGCTTTATTATTGTGTTCATTATCTACTCCTCAGATAAGGGCAGAATGCATCCTGTAAGGTAAGAGAGGCGGGACGGATTCCCGCCAGTCGGGTTAAGGGCGTTTGCCAAATTCACATGTTAATTGTGTCCAGCGGCGCGCTTGTTCACTGAGCGTGAAACCCAGACCATGACGATCGGAAATCCACATGCGGCCATCGCGCAGCTCAAGTTGCTCGTTGAATAATGGATTCAGCCACTCGAAATGTTCCAGCCACGGCTCCAGGGGATACGCTGCGGAAAGGTGCAGGTGTACTTCCATCGCAAAGTGCGGCGCCAGTTTACGCCCGTGTTTCGCCGCCAGATCCATAATCTTCAGGAACGGAGAGATACCGCCGACACGCGGCGCATCTGGCTGAACGAAATCACTGGCATTGCCCAGAATCAACTGCTCGTGTTCCCGGAAACTGGTCAGCATTTCCCCGGTGGCGATAGGCGTATCCAGCGCGGCAGCAAGCTGGGCGTGGCCTTCGATGTCGTAAGCATCTAATGGTTCTTCGATCCAGATAAGATTGAACTGTTCCATTTTACGCCCCATGCGGATAGCCGTTTCGCGATCCCACTGCTGGTTAGCGTCAACCATTAACGGGAACTCATCCCCAAGCGCTTCACGTACTGCGGTTAAGCGGCGAATATCCTCAGCGCAGTTGGGTTGTCCGACTTTCAACTTAATACCGCCAATGCCATTTTCGCGGGAAATCACCACATTTTTCAGCACTTGATCGAGCGGTGTATGCAAGAACCCCCCTGAGGTGTTGTAACACTGAACGGAGTCGCGGTGCGCGCCCAACAGTTTTGCCAGTGGCAGACCGGCACGTTTAGCCTTCATATCCCATAAGGCGATATCGATAGGGGAGATAGCCTGTACCGCCATCCCGCTACGCCCCACTGAGGCTCCGGCCCACAGCAGCTTAGTGTATATTTTGTCGATATCATTGGGATCTTCGCCCAGTAGATTGTCGGCTATCTCTTTGGCGTGAGCATAAATACCCTGGCCGCCAGCACGTTTGGAGTAGCTAAAACCAACGCCCTCAAAGCCGTCGCGACTGCGGATTTCGGCAATGATGATTGCCACTTCGGTCAAAGGTTTCTGGCGACCGGTCAGTACCTTCGCGTCACTCACTGGCGTCGCCAGCGGTAGAAAAGCCAGTGATAGCTTCACCCATTCGATACGATCGCTGGTTTCTGCCACGGTTCTGGTATTCGCCGCTTTTGCATACATCACGGCGTCGGAATTCGCGCTTAAAGCCATTTTTTTTCTCCTGATAAACACAAAATGATTGCGCTAACATTTTTATTATTAAGCGAACGCAGGATCCAGAAAGTTGATGTTGATTTGAACATTTGATCACATATGTCGCATAAAAAGCAGGATTTATTGCAAAATAGATCACGATCCAAAAATATCTGGGGAAATGCATAATACAAAATGATGGCGCTATCATTTTGTAATGGCTGAGCTTGATAAGCTACTGTATTTACGGCCTTTCCTGATGCGAAGCTGGCAATAGCCGCAGGCATGATGAATAATGCGCGGATAAATCAGCCAATCTTTGCAGGGGCATCAGACGTGAAGAGAACCAAATCACCTCGTGCGCCAACGCTGGAAGATGTAGCACGTAGCGCCGGGCTGTCTCCGATGACAGTCAGCCGGGCATTGAATTCGCCACAACTGGTTCGCCCCAAAACGGTTGAGAAAGTCATGCAGGCGGTTCGCGTCACAGGCTACATACCCAACGCGTTAGCCGGTGGTCTGGCGTCGCGACGGAGTAAATTAATCGCTGTCGTCGTGCCGCAAATTAACAACAACATGTTTGTCGATACCATCCAGTCGCTGAGCGATGAACTGGCCCGACGCGGATATCACATATTGCTGTGCGTGGCGGGATATACCGAACAAACGGAAGCGGAATTGGTGGCGACACTGCTTTCCCGCCGCCCCGATGGCGTGGTGCTTACCGGGATCCATCACACGATAGAACTGAAAAAGGTCATCCTGAACGCGGCTATTCCGGTGGTGGAAATTTGGGACTTAACGCCCACACCGCTTGATATGCTGGTCGGTTTTTCCCATGAAAAAGTCGGGCAGGCGACGGGGGAGTATCTTCTGAGTAAGGGCTATCGTCGTCCCGGCTTGTTGTGGACCGCCGATCGCCGAGCCGCGCAACGTAAGCAGGGGTTATGTAGTGTTCTTCAACGCCACGCTATTCATGCCGTACCGCAGGTAGATGTCCCCCTTCCGGCATCGCTTTCGCTGGGGCGCAGCGGTTTAAGCCAGCTTTTTGACGAAGGGACGTTTGATGTCATTGTTTGCAGTTCTGATACCCTGGCACAGGGGGCGATGATGGAGGCGGAAAGCCGTGGTTTGCGCATTCCGCATGATTTAGCGGTTATTGGTTTTGGCGACCTTGATTTTGCCGCCAGCAATCGACCATCAATTACTACCGTAAGCGTTGACAGACGCGCCATTGGCCAGCGCGCCGCTACGCTGTTGGCCGATCGTATTGAACAGAAACCGTGCGCAGAAGCTATTGTGGATATTGGCTTTCATTTGATTGAGCGAGAGTCCGCATAAACGGGAACATGCCATCGGGATCGGCCAGGCCGGATCAGGCGTCAGCCGCCATCCGGCATTGAATATATTACGATCGCAACACCGCGCCGGAGTATCCTAACTGGCGCCATGCTTCATACACCACCACCGACACCGCATTCGACAGGTTCATGCTACGGCTATCCGGCATCATCGGAATGCGAATCTTCTGCTCTTTAGGCAACGTATCGAGAATGCTGGCGGGCAGGCCGCGCGTTTCCGGGCCAAACATCAAATAATCGCCATCCTGATAGCTTACGGCGCTATGGGCGGGCGTGCCCTTTGTCGTCAACGCAAACAGGCGCTGCGGATTTTCAGCGGCGACAAAAGCGGCATAATCGTGATGGCGCTGAACCGCGGCGAATTCGTGATAGTCCAGCCCTGCGCGGCGTAAGCGCTTATCATCCCAGGTAAACCCCATCGGTTCGATGATGTGCAGACGAAAGCCGGTATTGGCGCAAAGACGAATGATGTTGCCGGTATTCGGCGGGATTTCTGGTTCGAAGAGTACGATGTTAAGCATGATGCCCCCTTAAATGCGGGGGGCAGAATAGCAGAAATTTACCGGGCTCTCACGCGCCAGGCGTTCAGGCGGCATCGCCTTTGCTCATTGGCGCCAGCGCGGCGGGCAAACTTTTCCCCAGTTCCTGCACCAGTGAATCGCCACTGATTTCGCTAATGGATTTCGCGCCGGTCAGGGTCATGGCGACTTTCATCTCTTTCTCGATCAGGTCCAGCAGATTGGCGACACCCGCTTTTCCTGCCGTCGCCAGCGCGTAGAGATAGGCCCGACCCAGCAGTACGGTATCGGCCCCCAACGCAATCATACGCACGACATCCAGCCCGTTACGAATCCCGCTATCTGCCAGAATGGCGATATCGCCTTTCACCGCATCGGCAATGGCGGGCAGGGCGCGGGCGGAAGAGAGCACGCCATCGAGCTGGCGGCCGCCGTGATTCGACACCACGATACCGTCAGCGCCGAAACGTACCGCATCGCGGGCATCTTCTGGATCGAGGATCCCTTTGATCACCATTGGGCCGTCCCAGAATTCGCGTATCCATTCCAGATCTTTCCAGGAGATGGACGGATCGAAGTTATTTGCCAGCCAGCCGATATAGTCCTCAAGGCCGGTCGGTTTACCCAGATAGGCGGAAATATTGCCTAAATCATGCGGGCGACCGTTCAGGCCGACATCCCACGCCCATTTAGGGTGCATCACCGCCTGCCAGTAACGGCGCATGGCCGCGTTTGGGCCGCTCATCCCGGAGTGGGCGTCACGGTAGCGCGCGCCCGGCGTTGGCATATCGACGGTAAAGACCAGCGTGGAGCAGCCCGCCGCTTTCGCACGTTCAAGCGCGTTGCGCATAAAGCCCCGGTCACGCAGTACATAAAGCTGGAACCACATCGGGCGCTGAATGGTTGGTGCAACTTCTTCAATCGGACAGACGGAGACGGTGGAAAGGGTGAACGGAATGCCCTTTGCGTCTGCGGCGGCGGCGGCCTGTACTTCGCCGCGACGGGCGTACATGCCGCACAGACCTACCGGCGCTAATGCCACCGGCATCGACAACGTTTCGTTAAACAGGGTCGTTTCGAGGCTTAAATCGGACATATTTTTCAGCACGCGCTGGCGCAGGGCGACCTGCGACAGGTCTTCCACATTTCGGCGCAGGGTATATTCCGCATACGCGCCGCCGTCGATGTAGTGGAAGAGGAAAGGAGGCAGTGTGCGCTGAGCTGCGGCGCGATAATCGCTGGCTGCTGAAATAATCATGATTTATTCTCCCTGGTCATCTCATTATGGTCGCCGGGCAGGCGGGTAATACGCGCCTGGCGGGCCTGGTCTTCATCAAATCGTTTAATCGTGGTGTGGACAAAACTGAGGTGTGCCATCATCGCTTTACGTGCGCCGTCGGCGTCACCGTCCAGAATGGCGTCCATCACCGCCTGGTGTTGTTCCGTCAGTTTTGAGAATACGGGCGGAACGAGATACATACGCTGGCGACTCTGTTTGACGGAGGATTGCAGGACGTCGAAGAAACCGCGCATGGTTTGCAATAGCACCACATTGTGCGAGGCTTCCGCGATCGCCAGATGAAAGCGCACGTCGGCCTGGGAGGCGAGATCCGGGTCTTCGCTGAGCGTCGCATCAAAGCAGAGTCTGATTTTCTCTTTGTCGGCGGCGGTGGCACGCATGGCGGCGTGCCAGGCGGTACTGGCTTCAATGGCGTGGCGGGCTTCCAGAATATCGAAACTGTAGTCCGGATCGTTTGCCATCAGCATTTTCAGCGGTTGCACGATATTCTGTTCAGACCAGGTTTCGTGCTGCCAGCGGACAAATGTCCCGCCGCCGCGACGACTCACCAGCACGCCTTCGCTGACCAGCTTCGCCAGCGCTTCGCGTAAAGAGTTGCGTGATACGCCAAGCTGTAGAGCCAACTGGCGCTCGGCGGGCAATTTCATGCCCGCTTCCAGGTTTTGTTCTTCAATCAGCGCTCGCACGCGAGAGGCAATCTCGTCTGACAGGCGTTTTGGCATCACAATCACGGAATCATCCAGGTTAAAACATAGGCCTGAAGCGTAGTGATCACGCCCACCATACAGGTGAAGATCAGGCTGTGTTTGACGGTAAAACGGAACAGATCGGACTCTTTCCCTACCAGTCCCACCGCCGCGCAGGCGATGGCGATAGACTGTGGCGAGATCATCTTCCCGGTTACGCCTCCAGTGGTATTCGCCGCCACCATCAGCACATCAGAGACGCCGATTTGCTGCGCCGCGGTAGCCTGTAGAGAGGCAAACAGCGCGTTAGATGAGGTGTCGGACCCGGTCAGGAAGACGCCCAGCCAGCCGAGGAACGGCGAGAAGAACGTGAAGGCGCTGCCGGTGTGCGCCAGCGCTAACGCCAGCGTGGAAGAAAGCCCGGAATAGTTCGAGATAAACGCGAACGCCAGCACCATGCCGATGGAGTAAATCGGCAACGCCAGCTCTTTCAGCGTGCTGCCAAAGGTCTGGATTGCGGCTGAGGGTTTCATTTTCAGCCAGACGATAGACAACAGCGCGGCAAACAGGATCGCTGTGCCGGTGGCGGAGAACCAGTCAAATTTATACACCGCCGCGTAAGCGGTCGCTTCGTGTACGACTGGCGGCATACGGGCGACCAGTTTATCGAGATACGGTACCGGAACGTTAATTACCCAGTCATACAGCGCGCCGCCGGGGGCAAACAGCGCTTTGAACGGCGGTATGCTCCAGAGAGTGACCGTGGCGGTCAGGAACAGGAACGGCGACCAGGCGCGAACAATTTGTCCTGTCGTATAGCGGGTACGGGCCAGCGTCTGATCGACCTGCGACGCGCCCATATCGCCGAAGCGGAAGATGCGTACCGGCTGCCAACGTTTGAGGAACAGCGTCAGACACACCAGAGACACCAGAGAAGAGATAATGTCCGGCAGTTCCGGCCCGATAAAGTTGGAGCTGAGATACTGGGCGATAGCAAATGAACCGCCAGAGACCATTACCGCAGGCCAGGTTTCTTTCACGCCGCGCCAGCCGTCCATAATCGCCATAATCCAGAACAGCACGATAATGGTCAGGAATGGCAACTGGCGGCCTACCATCTGACCGATTTCAAAGCTGTCCAGGCCCGTAACCTGTCCGGCAACCAGAATCGGAATACCCATCGCGCCAAAGGCGACTGGCGCGGTGTTTACAATCAGGCACAGCCCTGCCGCATACAGCGGATTAAAGCCCAGACCCACCAGCAGCGCGGCGGTTATCGCCACCGGCGCGCCGAAACCCGCCGCGCCTTCAAGGAACGCGCCGAAGCAGAAGCCGACAATCAGCATTTGCAGACGTTGATCGGGGGTAATCGACAGAATTGACGAGCGGATAATGTCAAACTGCCCGGTCTTTACCGAAATTTTATAGACGAAGACCGCGGCGATGATTATCCAGGCAATCGGCCATAGCCCGTAGAAGAAGCCATACACGACCGATGCCAGCGCGTGATCGACCGGCATTTTATAGAACAGCAGCGCGACGGCGAGCGCGATAACGACCGTCCACGAAGCGGCAACGTAGCCTTTCAGCTTGAGTTTAATCAGGGCGAAAAAGAAGAACAGGATTGGGAGTGATGCGATCAGGCTGGAAAGCCAGATATTACCCGCCGGGTCATAGTTTTGTTGCCAGAGGTTCATTGCAGGTCTCCTGAGAACCACACGCATAATGGGATGAATCTTTGCTCATCTCGTTGGGGTCACATTATGTGTAAAAGTGGTCCTGCCAATATTGTTGTGTATGGATAATGACAACAAATAGTTAACTAAATGTTATTTATTGGCAACGGTATTGTAGGGGTAATTTAATGAAATGTGAACATGTGGCCGGATTCAGCGGGAATTGGTAGGGCCAATTAAGGGGTGAAGACAACAAAGGGAAGTGAAAAGGCAATGGCATTATGCCATTGCCTTTGATGTCGGGAGTATTGTTACTCCATTACCACTGGAAGCCAGCGCCAATAGCTGCAGAGTAATCACCCTGGCTGTTACTGGTTCCTTGCAATTTATACACCCAGCCCCCGCTTTCACTTACCATGGAGATACCAATGGCGACGGCACTTTCACCATTAAATGTACCGCCAGCAATCGAAGTCATGTTGGCGCCTGGGGCGTAGGCTTGTGGCAGACCGGCCATGGCCATCGCTGAGGCGATACCGCCGCTCATCTTGTTTTCTACGCCTTTGATTTTGCTGTTCATTTCACCCATTTTCTGGTCGGTATAGGTGTTTGCTTCTTCGACGCTGCGTTTCAATTGCGCATAGTTAACCGCATCCGTATCGTTCACCGCCGCTGAAACATTGCCGATCCGAGTAGTACCGCCACTCCCGTCTCCCAGGTTGAGCACGCTATAGTTAACCGAGCCATCTGCATTGGTTTCATAACGAACGGAGCCTGCTTCTGAAGCTTTCAGTTGCGCCACATTAACCGCGTCAGTGTTGTTCACCCCTGCGGCAACGTTGGTAATACGGCGTTGTTGGGTAGAAGAGCCGACAGACACAGTATTAGCTTCATCTGCGACTGAATTTGTGCCTAACGCTACGCTGTTTTCAGCGGCAGCAATAGAGCCAGAGCCAATCGCAACACTGTCTTTACCCTGCGCATTAGCATCTACGCCATCGGTGTTGGTCTTGAAGTACTTGGTGCTACCGGTAGTGACAATATCGCCGACAGAGTTTTCGATATTGGTGACGCGGGTATCAAGACTACTCACCTGCGTGTTCAGGTTATTGATACTTTCGGTATTTGCGGCAACACGGCTGTCGGTGACTTTCAATTGACTAACGTTTACGGCATCGGTGTCTGCCGAACCCGCCGCGACGTTAGTGATCTGACGTTGACCGTCTTCACTGCCGACAGAGAACTCACCGACAGAGTTCTGCGGTGCGTCCATGTTGTAGGCGGTGTAGTCAGTCTGTGCGCCGCGAGTGGTCTGAGAACCATTACCCATTGCAATACTGTTTGCATGGTTGGCGCGTGCGTTAGAACCGATAGCAATACCGTTGATGGCATCAGCCATCACCAGTGTATTCAGACCAATACCAATACCTGCATCAGCATTGACGATGGTTTTCGCACCCATTGCCAGTGAGTCAGTCCCGACAGCCAGTGAATCTTCTTCCGTTGAGTTTGCGTGGTAGTACTTGGTCGGTGTAGTGGCGACCGCACCAATGGCATTTTGTAACTGACGAACTGTTACCGCATCTTGCGCTTCAGAGCCGTCCGCAACGTTGGTAATTTGACGATAGCTTACTCCATCCGTCCCCAATGACAATGCGCCCAGCAACTCTCTGTCTGTTGTATTGTAGCCAATGACGACGCCATCGCTTGTTACGCTCGTTGCTCGTATACCTGATGAAATAGCGCGGTTAGAGGTGGAGCCACTGCCCAAAGCGATGCTGCCATCAATGCTGCTGCTGCTGTTCTCTCCAAGCGCCAGACTCGAAGCACCGGATGCGACGGCGTTGTAACCCACTGCCGTTGCGCCGTTACCCGTTGCGTATGCATCCTGGCCTTCAAGCCCGCTATCATTCGTACGGATGTATTTCACGCCAGTACCATTTTCCGTGATATAGGTTTCGCTGGTATCGCCGGCTAGTTGGCTAATAGACTCATTATACTGAGAAATCAGCATGTTAGTTTCATAGAGCTGAGAGCCATTAACGGCGTCAGTACTGTCACTGGCGATTTCACCTGCTGCTACATTGGTTATCTTATTGGTACCGCTGGTACCGTGGCTGGCGCTGAACGCACTCTCTTCGTCATCCCAGCTCAGTGCATCGGCACCAAGATTGGTGATGGACGTATTGATATCTGCGATAGCAGAGGTGTTTTGATCTACCTTCTGGTTGGTTTCATACAACTGTGAGCCGTTTACTGCGTCTGTACTGTCCTCAGAAAGCGCCCCGGCGGCGACATTGGTTATTTTACTGGTGCTTCCACTGTGGTTTGCGCTGAAAGCGCCGATGTCTTCGTCCCATAACAGAGCGTTATCAGTGAGGCCGGTAATGGACGTATTAATGTCGGAGACAGAAGTATTCAGGTTCTCAATCGCGGTGCTGTTCTGAGTGATGTTGGTAGTATTGGCGGCGATATCGGTCGTGTTCTGATCCACTTTTTCATTAGTTTCGAACAGCTGCGATCCGTTAACGGCGTCGGTACTTCCTTCAGACAGCTCCCCGGCGGCAACGTTGGTAATTTTGTTTGTCGTACTACTTCCGTGGCTGGCAGAGAACGAACTCGTTGTCTCATTCCAGCTCAGGTTGTCAGAGCTAAGGTTAGTGATGGACGTATTAATATCTGCGATAGCAGAGGTGTTTTGATCCACCTTCTGGTTGGTTTCGTACAACTGGGAGCCGTTCACCGCGTCTGTACTGTCTTCAGAAAGGTCACCGGCGGCGACATTAATGATTTTGCTGGCGCTTCCGTTGCGGTTAGCGTTGAATGCGCCAGAGGCTGCATCCCACAACAGGGCATCGTCGGTGAGCATGGTGACGGAGTTGCTCAGACTGTT
>NZ_JBKFSQ010000028.1:0-68304 GCF_046569525.1 Salmonella sp. 741265055_HSA
CTGTCCGTGTCCAAACTGGCTGCGCCAATAACGCCTGGTGGGATAGGCTCTTAAAGGTTAAGTATTCAAAATGATAAACTTATGGATTGCTGATAAATATTCGTGATGTGTATATTTAATAAATTAATATTATACTCGATATTTTTTTCATTATTATGTTCCACATAAGATGTTATGGCATTAGTTTTATTGGAAAGCATGAAAAGTATAAAAATAAAGAAAAGTCTTAACTCTTTTTTTGCTCAGTAATAGCGCAGTGCAGTTGCCTGCTGAGTGAGGACTGTTCTCTTTAAATAATGATTCAGTGAATAATATAAATTTAAATAATAAAAATCTGTAAAACCACGACTGACCCGCAGTTAGTTTGTGGCAGTTTCAGTCAAGACGGTAGCAAAGGTGATCTACTTAACACTGTAATGTAAAAAATGGGTAACGAACTGGTTTTATCATGTTGTTGTGTTGTTAATTGCGGTAAAGGTGTTATAGAAACAAAATGTAACATCTCTCTGGAACACCCAAACGGACAACAACTATGAATAAATCAGGGAAATATCTCGTCTGGACAGCGCTCTCAGTATTGGGTGCGTTTGCCCTGGGCTATATTGCGTTAAATCGTGGGGAACAGATCAACGCGCTATGGATCGTAGTGGCGTCGGTCTGTGTCTATCTTATTGCGTATCGTTTTTATGGGCTCTATATCGCCAAAAAAGTGCTGGCGGTTGACCCAACGCGTATGACGCCCGCGGTACGTCATAATGATGGTCTGGATTATGTCCCGACCGATAAGAAAGTGCTTTTTGGTCACCATTTTGCGGCCATTGCTGGCGCAGGTCCGCTGGTTGGGCCGGTACTGGCGGCGCAGATGGGCTATCTGCCGGGGATGATCTGGCTGCTGGCGGGCGTCGTGCTGGCGGGAGCGGTGCAGGACTTTATGGTGCTGTTCGTCTCGACCCGGCGCGATGGGCGTTCGCTTGGCGAGCTGGTTAAAGAGGAGATGGGCGCGACGGCAGGGGTGATCGCCCTGGTGGCCTGTTTTATGATCATGGTTATCATTCTGGCTGTCCTGGCGATGATCGTGGTGAAAGCGCTGACCCATAGCCCGTGGGGAACGTACACTGTCGCGTTCACCATTCCACTGGCGATTTTTATGGGCATCTACCTGCGTTATCTGCGTCCGGGGCGCATCGGCGAGGTGTCGGTCATTGGGCTGGTATTTCTTATTTTCGCTATTATTTCCGGCGGATGGGTGGCGGCAAGCCCAACCTGGGCACCGTACTTTGATTTTACTGGCGTGCAGCTTACCTGGATGCTGGTGGGTTATGGTTTTGTCGCGGCGGTACTGCCGGTCTGGCTGCTGCTCGCGCCGCGTGATTACCTCTCTACCTTCCTGAAAATTGGTACGATTGTCGGTCTGGCGGTTGGGATTCTGATCATGCGTCCGACGCTGACTATGCCGGCGCTGACCAAATTTGTTGATGGTACAGGACCGGTCTGGACGGGCGACCTGTTCCCGTTCCTGTTTATTACCATCGCCTGCGGCGCGGTCTCCGGTTTCCATGCGCTCATTTCCTCCGGCACGACGCCGAAGATGTTGGCCAACGAAGGCCAGGCCTGCTTTATCGGCTACGGCGGGATGTTAATGGAATCTTTCGTCGCCATTATGGCGCTGGTCTCGGCCTGTATTATCGATCCGGGCGTTTACTTTGCGATGAATAGCCCGATGGCGGTACTGGCGCCAGCGGGGACAGCGGATGTCGTGGCTTCTGCCGCGCAGGTGGTCAGTAGTTGGGGTTTCGCTATCACGCCGGATACGTTACACCAGATTGCCAATGAAGTCGGCGAACAATCCATTATCTCCCGCGCAGGCGGAGCGCCAACGCTGGCGGTAGGGATGGCCTACATTTTACATGGCGCGTTGGGCGGCATGATGGATGTAGCCTTCTGGTATCACTTCGCCATTCTGTTTGAAGCGCTGTTTATTCTGACGGCGGTGGATGCGGGTACCCGTGCGGCGCGCTTTATGTTGCAGGATTTGTTGGGCGTAGTGTCGCCAGGGCTGAAACGTACCGATTCGCTGCCAGCGAACCTGCTTGCTACGGCATTGTGCGTGCTGGCGTGGGGGTATTTCCTCCATCAGGGTGTGGTCGATCCGTTGGGCGGTATTAACACCCTGTGGCCGCTGTTTGGCATCGCTAACCAGATGCTGGCGGGGATGGCGCTGATGCTTTGCGCCGTGGTACTGTTCAAAATGAAGCGTCAGCGTTATGCGTGGGTCGCGCTGGTGCCGACGGCCTGGCTGCTGATTTGTACGCTGACGGCGGGCTGGCAGAAAGCGTTTAGTCCGGATGCGAAAATCGGCTTCCTGGCCATTGCCAATAAGTTCCAGGCGATGATCGACAGCGGCAATATTCCGCCGCAGTACACCGAATCGCAGCTCGCGCAGTTGGTATTCAATAACCGTCTGGATGCCGGGCTAACCATCTTCTTTATGGTGGTGGTCGTGGTGCTGGCGGTCTTCTCTATTAAGACGGCGCTGGCCGCTCTGAAGATTGATAAACCGACGGCGAATGAAACGCCGTATGAGCCGATGCCGGAAAATGTGGATGAGATCGTGACGCAGGCGAAAGGCGCGCACTAATCTTTTTACATCAATAGCCCTCTCCAGAATAAGGAGAGGGCATTTGAATGACAGGTGACAACGATGTTCGATACGCTTTCAAAAGCCGGAAAATATCTGGGACAGGCCGCAAAAATGATGATTGGCGTGCCAGACTACGACAACTATGTGGAACATATGCGCATAACGCATCCGGATCAGACGCCGATGACCTATGAAGAATTTTTCCGCGAGCGGCAAGATGCGCGCTATGGTGGAAAAGGCGGCGCGCGTTGCTGCTGATGGTTGCCAGGCCTGATAAACGCAACGTCACCAGGCTATATTCTGAAAAATTCAACTTTTTCAAACGCCGCACGCAGGGTGTCTGGCGTTAACGTCACCGGTAAATAGTGGATGGATTCGACCGGGCGCAGGGTATGCGCGATTATCCTATCGATCTCGGCGGTGTTATGAATATCCACGTCCAGTTCGCTAAGTCGGGCCGGCAGATGAAATCGCCGGTACGCTGCAATCAATTGCGCCAGCACGTCATCTTGTCCCAGTAGCGCGCTTTGCACCAGAATGCCATAAGCCACTTTCGTTCCGTGCAGGAATTTTTCCGTTTGCGGCAGGACGGTCAGACCGTTGTGTACCGCATGGGCGGCAGCGACACGGGTATAGCGTTCCCCGAGGCCGCCGACCATACCGCCGCCAGCGATAATCGCATCCACCACGTCGCAAAATGCCTGGGTCAGCCGACGCTGCTGTTTATCCGCTAATGCTTGTTCGCTGCTGGTCAGCAGGAGATCGCGAATAGCGCACGCGCTGTTAATGCCCAGTCTTACGGTCAAAGGTAACGTTTCAGGCTGCGGCGCAAGCACAACGGCTTCATACCATTTCGCCAGCGTATCGCCAATGCCAGCTAACAGATAGTCATCGGGCGCCTGCAGAATAATGCGCGGTTCGACCAGCACCAGAAAATTTGCATCATCAAAAATTTCGAACTGTAACGCCTGTCCCGCGTCGTTATACCAGACGGAAAGCGGTGTCCAGGCGGCGCAGGTCGCCGCGATCGTCGGGATAGCGACAAACGGCAGCGCCAGACGGCGGGCGAGCGCTTTGGCGGTATCGAGCAGCGCGCCGCCGCCGACGCCTATCACCACCTGACGATCGTCGTTGCAGGCGTGCGCCAGTTGGGCAACATGGCGTTCGCTACAATGGCCGGTAAACTGCAGATGTTTTGCGCCAGCACGTTCAAACGCTTCCGGCAGGTAAGGACGGGCGGCGGCAATCGCGCGTTCGCCGTACACCCAAATGGCGTGGGAAAGCTGTTCCGGCGTGAAAAAGTCTGTCAGTCTTCCGAGGCTTCCGGCATGGGAAAAATAATTCGCCGGGCCGGTAACGACGCGGATTTCAGTGTGGTTCATGTTGTGTTGTCCTTAGGGTCTTCTCACCGTTGTTATTATATTTAGACATCTAAACGTCTTGATTGCCAAATACTAACACCCTGTGATAGTGTGTCAACAACCACATCACTGGCGGGTATGAAGATAATGAGAAATAACCCACTGATTCCAAAAAGCAAATTGCCCAATCTTGGCACCACGATTTTTACGCAAATGAGCGCGCTGGCGCAGAAACATCAGGCAATAAATTTATCGCAAGGCTTCCCTGATTTTGATGGTCCTCGTTATTTGCACGAGCGGTTGGCTTATCATGTCGCGCAGGGCGCGAATCAATATGCGCCGATGACGGGCGCGCAGGCGTTGAGGGAGGCCATTGCCGATAAAACGGCGGAAATATATGGTTATCGACCCGATGACGTGAGTGATATCACCGTCACGGCGGGCGCGACAGAAGCGCTGTATGCGGCGATTACCGCGCTGGTGCGGGCAGGGGATGAGGTTATCTGTTTCGATCCCAGTTACGACAGCTATGCCCCGGCCGTGGCGCTTTCCGGCGGCGTGTTAAAACGCATAGCGCTTACGCCGCCGCATTTTCGCGTCGACTGGCAGGCGTTTTCGGCGTTGCTTAGCGAGCGTACGCGGCTGGTGATCCTCAATACGCCGCATAATCCCACCGCTACCGTCTGGCGTCAGGCGGATATCGAGGCGCTGTGGCAGGCTATCGGCGAGCGGGAAATTTATGTATTAAGCGATGAAGTGTACGAACATATTTGTTTTGCCATCGAAGGTCATGCCAGCGTATTGGCGCACCCTCAGTTACGAGAGCGGGCGGTTGCCGTTTCATCGTTTGGTAAAACCTTTCATATGACAGGATGGAAGATTGGTTACTGCGTTGCGCCTGCGGCCATTAGCGCCGAAATACGCAAAGTTCACCAGTACCTGACGTTTTGCGTCAATACGCCGGCGCAACTGGCGTTGGCGGATATGCTGCGCGCCGCGCCGGAACACTATCGCGCGTTACCCGATTTTTACCGGAAAAAACGCGATGTGCTGGTTAACGCGTTGGCGCAAAGCCGATTAAAAGTGCTGCCCTGTGAAGGTACCTATTTTCTGTTAATCGATTACAGCGCAGTGTCGACGCTAAATGACGTTGAGTTTTGTCAGTGGCTAACCGAAGAAGTCGGTGTCGCCGCTATTCCGCTCTCTGTCTTTTGCGCCGCCCCTTTCCCGCATCAGCTTATACGTTTATGTTTCGCTAAACAGGAATCAACGCTGCTGGCCGCCGCAGAGCGCCTGTGTAAACTGTAGTTATTTAACCGTCCACGCTCTGGAGAATCGACGGTCTGCAAAAAGCTCCTGCAGGCCATTGATCTGTTTCAGGCGCAGGACTTCATCGGCGTCCATACCTAACTCCTGGCCGATTTTGCTCTCGTCCCAGCCTAGCAGAGAAAGTTCGCGCACGATTTCTGACATGGCGTGGATCTGGTGGCGCCCGCGCGCGCGGTTATGCCGAATGGTTGCCGCCATGCGTTCGTGACGTTCTCTGTCCAGACATGTTATCGGCAGGTAGCCTTTCAGACGCCTTTTCAGGGCCGCTTTTCCTTTGCCCAGCTCATGACGGTGAAAACCGTCCACAATCTCGTATTCCTCGGCATCGGCCTTTACCACCACTATCGGCTGAGTAAATCCATCTTGTTCAATCGATTTAAGCAGCAGTTTTTTCTCGGGCGGCGCAACGTTATTCGGGTTGTAGTCATTAGGCGAAATATGATCGTTTTTCACCCACAGGACACAATCGACAGGCTCATCGCGAAAAGGACTAACGCTATGTATCGCCATTCTAAATTCATTAATGGCGGCGATTCTCTCTTCTTCAGGCAGTTCAGAGAGAAAGTGAGTTATTTCGGTTGTGAGTCGGTGTTGCATAAGATCCCCCATTCCTGGCGTTTAGTTTTCATACGTTCGTTATAACGCTGGTAATTCTTAGGTTTTGTCGGACTGAATGACAGCGCCCGGCACCAGTAATCATTGTTCAGTAATACTTTGCAGATCCGCCGCCACGACGGAATATCCCGCGATCCGATATCGCCCTGCTGCGTCTGTGGGATGGTGTTCATGCCTTTTTTCTTATACCACTGCAAATAAACGGCGATTTTATTACGGTAATGTTCGGCAGTGACTTCAGGCATACTGTGTAGCAGGAGCAGCGCATACTCCTCCCAGTTAAGGTGATCGGGTTTTAAAATTTTCCGGTGGCCGTAAAAATGGCTGTCCTGCCCGGCGTATATTCCTCCGCTGAGTACGCCGCTGACTCTGGCGCACATGGCCGCCCAGCGCTCAGGTTCGATAACATGATACAGCCATAGCCCCTGCCGTTGTTCCGGGCCGAACGGTTCACAAATACGCATGTAACGGGCCGGTACGCCAGCCTGATACATCAAATTATACAAAGGGTTACATGGTTTACCTGTTTTGGCAAACCAGGTCCAGATATCTGCGGTTTTCCAGTCATAGATGGGGTAGATATACCAGGTGTGCCCCCTGGGGGCTAACGTGGTCCAGGGCTTATCGTCGGCAAAGCGCAGCTTATGCGAGTTAGCAATAGCGACAAACCGGTTATAGGATTCGTCGGAACGAATACCGACCAGCATAGCGGCAGGACGCTTTTCTGAAAACCAGTCGGCAAAATCGCGAACGAACTGTTCAAAGGTCATGCCGTGTTGATAAAAGGAAAAAAAGGCCGGATCGGTAATCGCATCTTCTGGCGGTTGTCGTACCCAGTCGGCACCCGGCTGCCAACACTGCCACTCCGGCTGGTATTGTGAAAGGGAATTTTGTGTGGTTAAGGGTAATGCGACCCAATAAAAACGCTCAATAACGTCCGCGTAGTATTCACGTAATGATTCAATATAGGCGATGGTACAGGAGAATTGCGCTTCCCAGTCAATGAAGAGAACGTGGATCTTTTTATTCATTTTGCGCGCCAACGTTGCCGTCAGGTGCAGCATAAGTCCTGAATCTTTACCACCAGAAAATGAGACGCAGACCCGGGGTAAGGTTTCCAGGGTCCACATTATACGCTCTTGAGCCGCTTCCAGAACATTTTGCTCAAGCGGAACTTTATAAACCGACATCTCTGGATAGTCTCCGATGTGTTAACTACAGTATATTCGAAATAATTAACATAAAGGATAAGCTGATTAGATGAACTTGCAATGCTTTATTATATTTATTAAATAAATGCATTATATAAATATATACATTGAATTTATATTAATATTCGTTATCTGACCTTCTTATTAATGCTTTTTTGTTATTTGCTCAATGAGCTCAGTAAATCCGCTATTATTCAGCGAAGCTCTATTATACATAAGATAGAGTTGTATGGGAGCAATGGTAAAAGGTATGGTGATTTTTTTAAGTTTGATAGTGGATGAGTAATAGTCAACAAGTGATTGTGGTAAAAAACCAATAAGCTCCGTGGCGCTGATGGCGTTGGCGATGGTTATCAGCGATTTGCTTCTGAAACCAATTATTCTTTCCCCCAGCATATTATGGATAAGTGAATGATGCTCTTTTATATCGTTTTCCCGGGCGACGAATTGCGTAAATGACTCTTGTAGAATTTCGTCGATAGTTGCGGTTTCACCTAGCCGGGGATGGTTTTCACTGCAAGCCAGGATACATTCCACCTTATTAAAGTGAGTACAAACAATAGAACGATTATTGAGTGGGGCCATTGAAACCACAATATCTGCTTTGCGGTAGGCAAGAAGATCTTCAGGCTGTTCGTCAGTGGTCAAAATGTCGTGATGTTCAATTTCAACCTGTGAATCTTTGCGGATATATTCAACTAATTTCATCACATATTGGGTGATCAATAGTTGTGGGCTGTAAATAATAAACTTTTTCTTCAGGCTGGACTGATTCATTATATTAATAGTTTGTTCCAGGCTGTTAAGGTTATTTTCTAAATGATAATGTAAATTAATGCCTGTTACGGTAGGCGTAATTCCTTTGCCTGAACGAATAAATAAAGGGTCATTGAATTGCGTGCGCAGGCGTTGCAATGACTGGCTTACGGCAGAAGGTGTAATATAGAGAGTTTCTGCCGCTTTGCTAATGCTTAAATGTTGATAAATACATTCAAATATAACCAACAAGTTAAGATCAAATTTTTTAAGGTCGTAAAGGTTAGCCATAGTATCTTCCTGGCATAATCATGGTATATTCTATGATTATGACTTAATCTCAATAATTTACCAGAATTATGTTTATTAAACTTAATGTAGAGTTTATTTAAACTAAAATACCACAGTTATGAATATTTTAGCGAGTAAATAATTACAGTAAAGGCGGACATAACTGACACCTATATAATCACGCCGTTAGTCTAAGAGCCTATCCCATTAGGGCTATTTTACTTGCCATTTTGGACCTGGGCAGTGCTCAAAATCCTCACGTACTACGTGTACGCTCCGGTTTTTGCGCGCTGTCCGGGTCCAAACTGGCTGCACCAATAACGCCTGGTGGGATAGGCTCTAAAAAGGCTGTGCCGGATGACATGCTGGTCTGGCGTCGCGTTAATGCCAGGAGGAGGTTGGCCCGACAAACACAGCGCTATCGGGCGTGGTACGGTTAAGCTCCTGCCTTGCTAATTTCTGCGTTAAGGCTGCCCCATCATGACGTCCAGTTGCGCTTTTTCCGGTAAACCCACAACCTGTTGCAACGTCTTATCTTTATTCATGTAATAAATTGCTGGCGTCGCGTTAGCGCCAAGATCGTCCATTAACTGCTGATTCTGATTAATGACTTTCATCTGCGCCGGGGGGATGGACGCCGGAACCTCCAGCTTCATCTTTCCTGCGGAGGCTTCATAGTCATGCCAGGTTTTCGCCGGGTCTTTCGCGGCTAAAATCGCTGCGGCTGTGGCCGGGCTTTCCGGTTTAATCACGCCCACCAGTAACGTACGTAATTGTACCTTGCCGGATTCGACCCACGGGCGAGCTTGCTGCCAAAACTGCTTACAATAGGGGCAGAAAGGGTCGGCGAAGACATACAGCACCACCGGCGCATCTTTTTTACCGTCGAGTATCCATGACGCTTTTTCCATTTTCTGCCACATTTCACGTCCGGCGGGCGCATAGATCTCTTTTTCTATCAGGGCGTTGCTAAGATTTTCACCTTTTTCATTATACATATAGCCGGAAATCGCGTGTTTACCGTCCGGTGTCAGGTAAATCGTGACGCCCATATCCTGATACTTTCCGAGATAGCCCTTCATGCCCCCCGGCGCCTCGAAGGATTTCAGGATGGTTATGCCCTGTTTTTCAATGGCTTTTACCGGCGCAGGCAGTTCTTCCGCGTGGGCGAGAATGGGCAGCATAGCAAGCAGCAATGTACGTTTAATCATATTTTTTCCTTTTAAGATCAAAGCGAAAAGAGTATTAATGATGATGCCTATCGCAGACATAGGTAAGAGCTGGCGTGGCAGGATTGCCCTTTCTGTGCTGGGGTGATGTAATCCTTTTCGCTGTTACAGCCTTTGTTAAGGTAATGTAGAGCGCAACACTTAGCCAGCATATACGCTATGGATTTCGAATTGCAGACAATACGCCTGTAATTTGCAAGACGAGTCGTACTGGCTCTGAAGTTACCTGCGGGTAGTTCAGGTAATGGGGCCGCCTGTCAGGCGGCCTTTTTACTTTAGATGGCTGACAGGGCGCAGTGTTCACAATGTCGCCCGAATCGGGTTGTTAGTTAACGCTTATTGATTTGATAATGGAAATGCATTAGCTGAATCAGCAAAATTTCGTTAACTTACTCCTCAACGAAAACACGGAGGAAGTATAGATGTCCTTAATTAACACCAAAATCAAACCTTTCAAAAACCAGGCGTTCAAAAACGGTGAGTTCATTGAAGTCACCGAGAAAGATACCGAAGGCCGTTGGAGCGTCTTCTTCTTCTACCCGGCCGATTTTACCTTTGTTTGCCCGACTGAACTGGGTGACGTTGCCGACCATTACGAAGAACTGCAGAAGCTGGGCGTAGACGTTTATTCCGTCTCAACCGATACTCACTTCACGCACAAAGCATGGCACAGCAGCTCTGAAACTATCGCAAAAATCAAATATGCGATGATCGGCGACCCGACTGGCGCCCTGACCCGTAACTTCGACAACATGCGTGAAGATGAAGGTCTGGCAGACCGTGCGACCTTTGTTGTTGACCCGCAGGGTATCATCCAGGCGATCGAAGTTACTGCTGAAGGTATCGGCCGTGACGCGTCTGACCTGCTGCGTAAAATTAAAGCAGCACAGTACGTTGCCGCTCACCCAGGCGAAGTATGCCCGGCGAAATGGAAAGAAGGTGAAGCGACTCTGGCTCCATCCTTAGACCTGGTCGGTAAAATCTAAATTTCCGTCGCCTTTCACGCCATAGCTGCGTTGGCGTCGCCTGCTCACCCCGGTCACTTACTTCAGTAAGCTCCCGGGGATTCTCAGGCTGGCCGCCTTACTCTGACGTGAAATACTTTGGAAATTGTTTCAGTCATGGGCGCACCCGCGCCCATTTCATTTCAGCACCATGACGCAAGTTGCATTAATGCAGTCCCGCGAAGTCGGCTTGCATGATGATGTTTTCAGAGAGGGAAGAAGAATGCTCGACACAAATATGAAAACCCAGCTCAGGGCTTACCTTGAGAAACTGACCAAACCTGTTGAGCTGATTGCCACGCTGGATGACAGCGCTAAATCGGCGGAAATCAAGGAACTGTTGGCTGAAATCGCCGAGCTGTCCGACAAGGTCACATTTAAAGAAGACAATTCTCTGCCGGTGCGCAAGCCGTCTTTCCTGATTACGAATCCAGGCTCTCAGCAGGGGCCGCGCTTTGCCGGTTCTCCGCTGGGCCACGAATTTACCTCGCTGGTTTTGGCGCTGCTGTGGACCGGCGGTCATCCGTCAAAAGAAGCGCAGTCGCTGCTGGAGCAGATTCGCGATATTGACGGCGATTTTGAATTCGAAACTTATTATTCACTCTCCTGCCATAACTGCCCGGACGTAGTGCAGGCGCTGAACCTGATGGCGGTACTGAACCCGCGTATTAAACATACGGCAATTGATGGCGGCACCTTCCAGAACGAAATCACCGAACGTAGCGTGATGGGTGTTCCGGCGGTATTTGTTAACGGTAAAGAGTTCGGCCAGGGACGTATGACTCTGACCGAGATTGTCGCTAAAGTGGATACTGGCGCAGAAAAACGCGCGGCGGAAGCGCTGAACAAACGCGATGCGTATGACGTGCTGATTGTCGGCTCCGGCCCGGCGGGCGCGGCGGCGGCGGTCTACTCGGCGCGCAAAGGCATCCGTACCGGTCTGATGGGCGAGCGCTTCGGCGGTCAGGTGCTGGATACCGTGGATATCGAAAACTATATCTCGGTGCCGAAAACCGAAGGCCAGAAACTGGCGGGCGCGCTGAAAGCGCATGTCAGCGATTACGACGTTGACGTTATCGACAGCCAGAGCGCAAGTAAACTGGTTCCGGCCGCGACAGAAGGCGGCCTGCATCAGATTGAAACGGCGTCCGGCGCAGTCTTGAAAGCGCGCAGTATCATCATCGCCACCGGCGCGAAATGGCGCAATATGAATGTGCCGGGCGAGGATCAGTATCGCACCAAAGGCGTCACCTATTGTCCGCACTGCGACGGTCCGTTATTTAAAGGGAAGCGTGTGGCGGTCATCGGCGGCGGCAACTCCGGCGTTGAAGCGGCTATCGATCTGGCAGGTATTGTAGAACACGTTACGTTGCTGGAGTTCGCGCCGGAGATGAAGGCGGATCAGGTGCTACAGGACAAAGTGCGTAGCCTGAAAAATGTCGATATCATTCTGAATGCGCAAACGACAGAAGTGAAGGGCGACGGTACGAAAGTGGTGGGGCTGGAGTATCGTGACCGTGTCAGCGGCGATATTCATAGCGTCACGCTGGCAGGCATTTTTGTGCAGATTGGTCTGTTGCCGAATACCCACTGGCTGGAAGGCGCGCTTGAGCGTAACCGCATGGGCGAGATCATTATTGACGCCAAATGTGAAACCAGCGTTAAGGGCGTCTTCGCCGCAGGCGATTGTACCACCGTTCCTTACAAACAGATTATCATCGCCACTGGCGAAGGGGCGAAAGCCTCGTTGAGCGCCTTTGATTATCTGATTCGCACCAAAATCGCATAAAAAGAAGTAATCACACCTGCAAGGTCAGTTAACTGGCCATCGTAAATGGCCCGATAGTGTAAGCTATTCGGGCCTGCGGTGTTTATGCCTGGGGAACGCCGCCGGGTAAAACACGTTCTTCATTATCAATACTCTGAAACCGTTTGTTAATAACAGACGGTTTTTTATTTCAACGGTCTTCTGTTTTTAAACTTTGAAACAATAAAAAAGCCTTCTACGGGTTTAACGGGAATTTTTCTGTTTTTTTATCAAAGAAAGATTAAGCACTTCCGTTAACATGCCCATTCTTTTTTTTCTTGATTTATATTGCATTTGTATGTGAGGTTATTTATTCATGGATTCAATCTATGAATCACTGACGGAATTAGAAAAGACAGGGCTTACATTGCGTGATTTTTTTAATTCTCATGATAGTCGTTCACTGAAATCTGCCTACGTGAGATTAAATCCATCTGCTGCGGTAAACCTTACCGACCGGGCGTGGCTGGAGGCGGAGTATGACTTTAATGCGCTATTCGTCGGTCCTGGCAAGCTGCTGGCGGCGCCTTTCGCTTCAGTGTATTTGGAAGACGATGCGCTGGTGATGGGAAATGCGACGCTGGAGATACGGGAGTTTATGGCAGCGTTGGGATTATCGGTTAATCAGGAGAGCAGTATCCCTGACGATCATATTTCCTGCGTGCTGGAATTGACCACACTATTACTGGCTAACACCCGGCAAACGTCACAATATCGCTCTACTCTCACTCAATATATCAATAATTATTTAACAAAGTGGGTGCCATTATATATCGAAAAAATAAAAACTCATGCACAAACGACCACGTTATATACGGTGGCGGACATCTTATTTTATTGGCTTGATGAATTAAAACGAGAGTATCAATATGAGTAATGAGACAGGACATCTGAACAGACGTTCTTTTTTAAAGGGGATAGTGGCACTGGGCGCCGTTGCGGCTTTACCCGGAGGATTACTGACCTCCCGATGCGCGCTTGCGCAGCCGCCTGTTCCCTTTAACCCTAAAACGTACAAAATTTATCGTAACGCGTGTCCGCGTAACTGCTATGACACCTGTAGCCTCAAGACGTGGGTAAAGGACGGGGTCATTACTTTCGTGGAAGGCGCGCCGGAATCAACATTTACTCACGGTACCCCTTGCGTCAAAGGGTTAAGCTATCCGCGCCGGGTTTATAGCCCCGATCGTATTAAATATCCCATGGTGCAGGACGTTCGCGGTAGCGGCAACTGGCGTCGCATCTCATGGGAAGAGGCGATGCAGCGCATTGCCGCCAAAATGCTGGAGATTAAGAAAAAAGACGGTTCTATGCTCGGTCTGGCGCTGACCAAATATTCCGGTAAGTTTGGCGTGCTGAACTATGCCGTTGAAGGGATGATGTCCTCGCTTGGCTACACCACCCGTTTTGCCGGTACGCCGTGCTGGCCTGCCGGTATCGACGCGCAAAACTACGACATGGGCGACATGTGGTGTAACGACCCGGAAGATATGGTGAAAGCGAAATACATCATTATCTGGGGCGCCAACCCGGCCTGGTGCTCAATGCACAGCATGAAGTACATCTATCAGGCGCGCGAGAAAGGGGCGAAGGTCGTGGTTATCGATCCGCTGCTGTCGCAGACTGCCGCCAAAGCCGATCTCTACCTGCGCGTACGGCCTGGTTCAGACGGCGCGCTGGCGCTGGGAATGGCGCGTCATCTGGTGGATAAGGGGCTGGTGGATCAGGAGTTTGTCAACAACGATGCTCACGGCTATCCGGAATTTGAAGCCTATCTGCGTAACCATGTGACCGTGGAGTGGGCGGCAGAAATCTGCGGCCTGTCTGCGGATGTCATTCGCCAGCTGGCGGAAGAGTTTACGGCAGTTAACCCGGCCACGGTCTGGATTGGTTACGGGATGCAGCGTCATGTCAACGGCGGCGCCAACGTTCGCGCTATCGATGCCTTTGTCGCTATGTCCGGCAACATCGGTGTCGAAGGCGGCGGCGCGCGTTATGGCCATTTGCATACCTGGGGCTTTAACTATAACGCCATGTTGCAGAAGCCGCCGGTGGGCGCTATTGGCATACCGGGAGCGGCGGGCACCACCAGTGAATTCGGGGCTGCCGCTGGCAGCGACGCCGTGCAGTACTCCGATCGTTCTCTGAATATCAACCAGACGGCGCAGGGGATTCTGGAGGCCAACGATCCGCCGGTTCGTATGCTGTGGGTCGCCTGTAAAAACCCGTTTGCCCAGGATTTCGATCGCAGCAAGATGAAAAAAGCGTTTGAAAAACTGGAAATGGTGGTCTGCGCCGATCAGTTCTTCAACGAAACGGTGCAACACGCTGATATCGTGCTGCCCGTTACCACCGCGTTTGAAGAGTGGAACGTGGATGCTTCTTACTGGCACTACTGGCTTTCCATTAATCAGCCGGCGATTAAGCCGATGTATGAAGCAAAATGCGACCTTGAAATCGCTACCATGCTGTCGCGCACCATTAATAAGATGGCGCCGGGTTCCTGTACCTTCCCGCAAGAGTTCGATCACAAGCGCTGGCTGGATCAGGAGTTCAACAACGGTATGGCGAAAATGTTCGGCATCTCTTCCTGGGACGATCTGCTGGACGGGCCGAAAAAAGCGATTCTGCCAAGCTCAGCCGCCTGGTATGACCGCAAGTTCAAAACGCCGTCAGGCAAGTATGAATTTAAATCTGAACTGGCGGAGAAAAACGGCCACACCGCGCTGCCGGAATACAAACCGGAAGCCGAGAGCAAACTGCCTTTCCATCTGTTTACGCCGCACGTGCAGTTTGGCCTGCACTCGCAGTTTATCAACCTGGACTGGATGCAGGTGTTCTACCCGGAACCGTTCGTTTATATCCATCCTTCTTCCGCACAGAAAAAAGGCATCAGCGAGAACGATCTGGTCAAAGTTTTCAATGGCACCGGTGAAGTTGAGCTGCGGGCAAAAGTTACCACCAACGTGCCGGAAGATTTTCTGGTGATGTATGAAGCGTGGTTCCCGAAACGGCAGTACAACGTGCAAAACGTCGTGGCCGATACGCCTGCTGATATGGGGCTGATGAAAACTGGCGCGCCGGGCGCCGCTATCCACAGTCAGTTTGCTGACGTTGTATTGATCGGTAAAGGGGAATCCGTAGCATGAGACGTGCGTTTTTAGTGAATAGCGATAAGTGCATCGGCTGCCGCGGCTGTGCTATGGCGTGTAAAAGCTTTAACCAACTGGAGCCGGATCGCTTCTGGCGCTACGTTTATCCGTTGGATAAAGACATCTATCCACATGAAGAGCGGGCGTTTTACTCGCTGGCCTGTAACCACTGCGAACATCCGGCCTGCGTCGCCGCCTGTCCGGTCGAAGCCTATACCAAACGTGAAGATGGCGTGGTGGTGCATAACCCTGAGCGCTGCATCGGCTGTAAAAACTGTATTCGTAACTGTCCTTATGGCGCGCCACGTTTTAATGAAGAGACGCGTAAAGCGGAAAAATGCAGTATGTGCTACGAGCGTCTTGATATCGGTATGAATCCGGCGTGCGTAAACGCCTGTCCGGTGGGCGCCTTGTCGATTATCGATTTGGATGCCGATCCTGTGCCCGATAATGCGGTGCAGTATCCGCCAGGGTTCCCGCATATGCCACAGCTCAATCCAGGAACGCGCTTTATTCTGGCGCGCCAGCCTAAGCAGCCGGAGGACAAGTAATGGAAAAATATGAACTGCCGCTGGTGTTTTTTACGGTATTAAGCCAGATGTCTGTCGGGATGGCTTTGGTACTGACATGGCGTACGCTGCGTGGTGAAGTGGAAGGCCAGCGTTTCTATTGGTTGGCCACCGGGCTGGTGCTGGCACTGGCGTCTATTGCCGCGATTCTGCATCTGGCGCATCCCGATCGCGCTTATAATGCGCTGATTAACCTGCGACATGCCTGGTTAAGTCGGGAAATCCTTGGCGCCACGTTGTTTGGCGCAGCGGTCGGCGTAACGTTCCTGGCAAAGGGACATAAAGCGATGGCTCTTATCGCCTCCGTGTTCGGCGTGTTACTGGTGGCGGTGCAGGGGATGACCTACGCCGCGCCAGCGATGGTGGCTATCGCTAATGGATTTACCATGCTGTTATTTTTTATTACGGTATGGGTCATGGGTTGCGCGGCGATTCCGCTGTTAAAACTCAGGCCTGCCGTTCCTGCGTTACGCCAGGGGATTGTGGTGTGTATCGCGGTACTTATCGCGGCGCCGCTGGTGTGGTTAAGCGGGGGAACGATAATGCAGATGACGGCGCGTTCATGGCTGGCTTCACCGTTTTATCTGGCAAGCCTGGTCTGCCTTGCGCTCGCTTTTATCGCCAGCCGTCACGGTGATTCGCGCCCGAAACTCCTGTTCGTCTTGTTATTCGTCGGCGTATTTTTGAGTCGGCTGGTCTTTTTTGGCGACACGGTGAGTACTATTGTGAATATCGGGCATTTGTACTAACGATGATGCAGTAAAAAGCCCTGCCAGGCGCTGCCTGGCAGGGCGTGTCAGTTTTTAGCCACCAGGGTTAACGCACAACCAATACCGGCAGCGTCGCATGGCGCACCACGCTTGAGGCGTTAGATCCCAACAGGTGTGTCGTGATGGACGGATTACGCGAACCGATTACCACGACATCCGCATCCAGTTCTTCGCCCATCTCATTGACGACATCGCGCACGCTACCAAAGCGAACATGCGTTTTAATTCGTGAAGGATCGATACTGAAGTGTCCCACCATCGTTTGCAGACGCGTTTCCGCCTCATGCTGTAAATGTTCTTCAAAGCGGCGCACGTCGGCGGCAAAGCGGTGCAGGCTCATGCTCGCGGACCCAGGCAGTACATGCAACAGATGAATGACGCCATCCTGTTGCGCCAGAAACTCAGCGTGGCGAATGGCTTTATCGCTAAGTTCCATTTCAAAAACATCAACCGGCATAATGATTGTCTTATACATACCCGTTACTCCCTGTTAATCAATGCTGAATTTATTCAAGCATATAATAATATTTCTTTCTGCTATTTGTCTGGCAATTTTAAATATTGCGGCAACCTGGCGCTAAAAAAGTCGTGTATTTTCCAGGAAAAATCCTAAAGCCGCCTGTTTTGCCGGCAGTCTCTCCGGGATAGCTACCCTTTTATAGTCGAACGCAACATTCACCGTTACCCCGGAGGCGGCATGAAAGCATTGACGTATCACGGTCCACATCACGTAAAGGTTGAAAACGTACCCGATCCCGGCATTGAGCAGCCTGACGATATCATTTTGCGTGTTACCGCCACCGCGATTTGCGGATCTGATTTGCATCTCTATCGCGGCAAGATCCCCCAGGTAAAACATGGCGATATTTTCGGCCATGAGTTTATGGGCGAGGTGGTGGAAACCGGACATGATGTGAAGAATATTCGGAAAGGGGATCGGGTTGTTATCCCGTTTGTCATTGCTTGTGGTGACTGCTTTTTCTGTCGGCTACAGCAATATTCAGCGTGTGAAAACACTAACGACGGACACGGCGCGGCGATGAATAAAAAACAGATCCCGCCACCGGCGGCGCTGTTTGGGTATAGCCATCTGTATGGCGGCGTTCCCGGCGGACAGGCCGAATATGTTCGCGTGCCAAAAGGTAATGTCGGTCCATTTAAGGTGCCGCCGCTGTTATCTGACGATAAAGCGCTGTTTCTTTCTGATATTTTGCCTACCGCCTGGCAGGCGGCAAAAAATGCCCAGATTCAGCAAGGTTCCAGCGTGGCGGTTTTTGGCGCAGGGCCGGTAGGATTATTGACTATCGCCTGTGCGCGACTGCTGGGCGCGGAGCAGATCTTCGTCGTTGATCACCACGCCTGGCGCTTGCGTTTCGCCGAAGAACGTTACGGCGCGATACCGATCAACTTTGATGATGAGAACGATCCGGCGGAAAAAATCATCGGGCAGACGGCAGGACACCGCGGCGTGGACGCGGTAATTGATGCCGTAGGCTTTGAAGCGAAAGGCAGCATGACGGAGACGGTGCTGACGAACCTTAAACTGGAAGGCAGCAGCGGCAAAGCGCTGCGACAATGTATCGCGGCGGTCAGACGCGGCGGCGTGGTCAGCGTACCCGGCGTGTATGCCGGTTTTATTCACGGCTTTTTATTCGGCGACGCCTTTGATAAGGGGCTAACTTTTAAAATGGGTCAAACCCATGTTCACGCGTGGCTGGGGGAGTTATTACCGCTTATTGAAAAAGGGTTGCTGAAGCCGGAGGAGATTGTCACGCACTATATGCCGTTTGAAGAGGCGGCGCGCGGCTACGAAATTTTCGAAAAACGCGAAGAAGAGTGCCGAAAGGTTATCCTGGTGCCGGGAGCGACGTCGGCACAAGCGGCGCAGAAACAGGCGACGGGAGTAGTCAACCCGATGCCAGGCGGCGTTGTCTGAAGCAGGCAAAAATGAAAGGGCTAACGGAAAGAGGATGCGCAGGCATCCTCTGTGTAAACGCATTAACGCTTATGCAGATGGTTTAACGCAGGAAGTCGCCCGCGGCTTCAGGCTGATATTCGAGTTCCAGCACTTCGAGATGGGTGGAGGCGCCGCCCGGCAGTTCCCAGTGAATGGTGTCGCCGACGCGCAGTCCCAGCAACGCCGCGCCGACGGGCGCCATTACCGAAAGCTGGGTACTGCTGTCCGTCATATTGGCGGGGTACACCAGCGTCCGCACGCGTGTTTCACCATCGCTCAAATTGCGGAATTTAACGCGGCTGTTCATGGTGACGACATCGTTCGGCATCTCTTGTGGCGAACACATTTGCGCGCGATCCAGTTCGGCGTTGAGCGCGTCGGCAATCGGCAGATCCGCATACGCAGGCTGTTCCAGAAGACGATCAATACGTTCGGCGTCAAGGTCGTTAATGATAATAGTGGGTCTGGACATTTCTTACTCCATGTCATCGATACTGCGAGTAGTGCAGGTAAATGGTCCCAAAAGAAAAC
Organism: Salmonella sp. 741265055_HSA; assembly: GCF_046569525.1. Taxonomy (NCBI): domain Bacteria; kingdom Pseudomonadati; phylum Pseudomonadota; class Gammaproteobacteria; order Enterobacterales; family Enterobacteriaceae; genus Salmonella; species Salmonella sp. 741265055_HSA. The sequence continues at coordinate 19,224 of NZ_JBKFSQ010000028.1, forward strand.
CCTCACCGTCTGGCGGCGAGGGTTTAACTCTCATGATGATACTGAGACTTACCCCGTCTTTGAAGTGATTTAGTTCACATTCGGGTAAATCCTCAAACGTCATAGCCCTGAGTGAATTTTAGTCTACATTCGGGCGTGTTCTCAAATGTGACTACGGTTTTAAACCTTTGCTTCGTCAATAACCGGCTTTATCGATAATAAACTGTTTCCCGCAGTTGCGGGGATGCTGCTGCGGCTGGAATGAGGCGGAGGAGAGCGGCGCGTTAATCATCGACGCCTTTAATGAAAACCGAATCTCTGTTAAATAGGCGGGATTGCCCTGGCAGTTTACTTTAACGGCTTTGACATTATCCTTGCCCCACATTTGTGCGACGACGCTATCAAACGCGGCGCGGCTAACGGTTTTGCCGTAATTATCCGCCAGAAACTGCCCCAGCGCGCTGTCTTTTATCACCTTATCCAGCCGTATCATGGTGCCGAAATAGGTATTGGGATCAAACCCGAAACAGGCGCCATGTTTGGCATATTCGTAGCGCTCCAGACAGGAATTCCCCCCCCCGCGCCGGGCATCACTTCCTTAAGCATTGCCGCGATGTCAGGCGAAAATCCGGGGGCGGGGCGGAGCATTTCCGGCAGGCCTTGACCTCAGGCAGATTCGGCGTTGGCGGCAAAAATCGGGGTTAAGAGGACAGCCAGCAGCGGACTGTAATGCCATATTGTGTTCATGATGAATTCGATAATTTATACACATTATGAATGTTAACCATTTAATCATAAAAAATGCCGCTCAGGTGAACCTGAACGGCATCATTTTTAACCTACGTTGGTGTAATGTTTAATTCCACATTGCCAGAATCGGCCAGCCCACCAGCAACAGCATAGCGATATAGATAACGCCAAAGATTGCGCCAAGCCGCCAGTAGTCTCTGGATTTCACGTAACCGCAGCCGTAGATAATCACACCAGGGCCGGTGGCATACGGCGTCAGACAGCCCATAATACCGATAGACAGCACCAGCAGAATACACAGTTGTTCCATCGGAACGCCCGGAATGCCTTTACCCACCGCCAGAATGACCGGCAGCATGGTCGCAGTGTGAGCGGAAAGACTGGCGAACAGATAGTGCGCGAAATAGAACACCAGTACCAGTACAATGACGGTTGCATCCGGCGAGAAACCTTCCAGATGCGTACTCATGGTATTGGCGAACCAGTCAATAAAGCCGGAGCGGGTTAAGCCATTGGCCATGACCACCAGCGTAGCGAGGTTCACCAGGGTGTTCCAGGCGCTGTTGTAGCGCGTAATGTCTTTCCACGGTACAACATGCAACGCCAGCATCAGCGAGACGGCCAGCAGACCCACGGCAGTGGCGTTGATGATTTTTCCACCAAAAACCCACAATCCTAAGCTAAGCAGCACCAGGCCAATCAGCGTCCACTCTTTGCGGGACAGACGCCCCATGTTTTTTAACTCGCCGCCAGCCCAGGCCGCGACTTCCGCACTGTGGGTCACTTCGGGTTTATAAAGCACATAGGAGAGCCACGGCGCAACGATCAGTAAAATAATCCCTACCGGCAGAAAGCTGAGAAACCACTGCAGCCAGCTAATCTGGACGCCAGCGATCTTGCTGACGAACTCCAGACCTAACACGTTTGGTGCCGCACCAGTGACAAACATCGAAGAGCTCAGGCTGGTACTGATCACCATCATCCACATCAAATAACCGCCGATGCGGCGTGCGGAAGGATCGTTTGGAAACGATTTAAACAGCGGCGGCAGGTTCTTGATGACCGGGAAGACAGTCCCGCCGGTACGAGCCGTATTGGAGGGAGTAAACGGCGCCAGCAAAATATCGATAATGACAATCGCATAGCCGAGCGTCAGCGTGCGTTTACCCATGAATTTTACCAGAAACAGCGCAATGCGGCGCCCCAGCCCGGTCACTTCGTAGCCCAGCGCGAAAATAAACGCGCCGAAAACCAGCCAGACCGTGGTGCTGGAGAAACCGGCAAGCCCCCATTTCAGCGCCTGTTTACTGGCGTTAAACGCCGGATCGGCCAGTTCTGAAGCGTCAAATAGCAGGTAATTGCTGCCGATAACGCAAATGGTTACGGCGATAAAACTGATCGCTGTCGCCGGGATCGGCTCCAGGATCATACCGACAATCATCGCGACAAAAACCGCAAAATAGTGCCAGGCCTGCGGCGGCATACCATCTGGAACAGGAATTAGCAACATGACGCCCATCACCACTAATGGGGCCAACAACTTCCATATATTATCTTTGGATAAAGACATAAATGACTCTCCGGAAAGGATATTTTCTATAATTGTGTTAATGATTAACTTGCGAAATTTGCGCTAAAAACCAGGTCACGATCAGCAGATCGGCGCTACCGCCTGGGCTGAGATTGCGTTCAATGCATTGCTGATCGAACCGGTGGAGATAAACGAGATCGTCAGGCGTCCGTATGCCGCCCTGCTGTAATAAGACCGCCGCCTGCTGCTGTAACCAGCGCAGACCGTCCGCCCCGCCGCGCGACGCGACGTTGGTATCGCCGTTAAGCGACATCAGCAGCAGTAAGGTATCAAGCAGTGCCAGTTCGGGATCGCGCCCCTGCGCCAGCAATGCGCGGTAGTGCGGCAGCGCGTGGCGGATGACCAGCGGATAGCCCGCTTCCGCTTCACCGCGCGCGCCGGTTAATCCCAGTTGCTGATACAGCCGCTGGCCTGCGGTGAGCTGTAGGTTGTTCTGGCGCAGTTCGCGCGTGGTCAGGTCGCGGCAAAAATCGGCGGCGGTAGCGCAGAGTGTTTCTGCGGCGATCGGCTGGCGTAGCTGATACAGGCGGCCAATGGCGGCGCACAGTAACCCCAGCGAGAAAATGCTGCCTTTATGGGTATTGACGCCCGCCGTTGCGCGAAACATCGCTGCTTCACAGGCCATCCCCAATGGACGCAGGCCCGCCAGAACCGATTCTGGCGGCAGGCGCGTGCAGCTGGCGCCATATTCCATAAAGCGCGGCAGCCAGTGTCGAATCGCCTCCGCGCTGCGGTGAAAATCCGCCAGCGCCATATCTTTGTGCGCGCCGCAGTTTAGTCGGTCTACCAGACCGGGTTTTGGCGATAAATTTACCTCGGTCAGCATGGCGCGCCAGGCCAAATCGGCCCAGGCGTCGTACAGCGACCGAGGCTGAATGGAGGCGTTAGTCGGGTTGGCGGGAATCGGCATCATGCAGCAGCGCCTCCATATGAATCAGTAAATCAGTCAGCGCGTGGGTTTTACCCCGCGCGCATTCAGCCGCGCTTTGCCCGCACAGCAGACAGCGGCGGGCGGGAAGCGCGAAATGGCGGCGAGAGAGTATTTCGCCTTCCGCCGTCAGGACATCGATATCCCACAGGCGCCCCAGTGGATAACGCTGTTCAAGCGTGATGGTCGCCTGTTTGAGCGCCTGAGCGGGCGCGTCAATCGCCAGCAGCCCTTCCGGCCCGCTGGCGGAAGCCAGTGCAGCCTGCTCCCGGATGGTCCAGCCATACTCTTCTGCCAGCGTGTGCAGGGCAGTCACGCCGTGATTAAAGATCCTGCGGGTTAACGCGCTGTCTTTCATCGGGCCTGGCGCCACCACGGTAAAGGAGACCAGCGGAGTAGCGTGGCGCGTTAGCCAGGCACGCTGTCTTGCTTGTCTCTCATCCCGGCTGGCGAGCAGCTCAGGAATAGAAACGTCGTGACAGGCGGCGAGTTCCGGAAGCAGGCGCATGGCTTATTCCTTCACCTGATGCACCACATCGATCACTGAACCGTCGCGATAACGCACGACAGCAATCACGCGGTCGGTGAATTCGATAGGGCGGGGCTGACCGGTAAGCAGTTGCGCGCGTTCGCGCAGCCACTCAATCGATACCACTTTCATTCCCGCTGCTTTCAGGCGTTCAGCCAGCTCCGGACGCGCCGGATTGACGGCGATACCGTGATCGGTGACCAGAATGTCAACGCTGGAGCCCGGCGTGACGCAGGTGGTGACGTTATCAACCAGCGTTGGGATGCGACCGCGTACCAGCGGCGCGACGATGATGGACAGCGCCGCCGCGACGGCGGTATCGCAGTGACCGCCGGACGCGCCGCGTAGAACGCCGTCGGAGCCGGTCAGCACGTTAACATTGAAGTGGGTGTCGACTTCCAGCGCGCTCAGTACCACCACGTCCAGACGGTCGACGGAAGCGCCTTTAGAGCCCCAGTTGGCGTACTGGTTAGCGCTGATTTCGATATGGTTCGGGTTGCGGGCCAAAGATTGCGCAGCGTTACGATCGAAGCTCTGAACGTCAAGCAGTTTGCGGATTAAGCCCTTTTCATGCAGGTCGACCATGGTGGCGGTGATACCGCCCAGCGCGAAATTAGCCACAATGTTGCGGCTACGCATTTTGTCTTCCAGGAAGCGGGTGACCGCCAGCGATGCGCCGCCAGTACCGGTTTGCAGGGAGAAACCTTCGTTGAAGTAGCCGGAGTGGGCAATGACTTCCGCCGCGCTGCGGGCGATCAGCAGTTCACGCGGATTAGTGGTCATGCGGGTCGCGCCAGCGCCGATTTTGTTTGCATCACCGACTTCTTCGATTTGCACGATCAGATCAACCTGATCCTGAGCGATGCTTGCCGGGTTATGCGGATACGGCAGCAGTTGCTCCGTCAGCATCACGACCTGCTTCGCGCTGTCAGCATCCACCATCGCGTAGCCCAGTGAACCGCAACAGGCCTTGCCGGTATAACCGTTAGCATTACCGAATTCATCGCAGGAGGGCACGCCAAGAAACGCAACATCAATATTGAGTTCGCCGCTTTGTACCAGATGTACACGACCGCCGTGGGAGTGAATCTGAACCGGCTCAGCCAGCAGGCCGCGAGAAATTTCTTCCGCCAGCGGGCCGCGCAGGCCTGACGTGTAGATGCGGCTGACCACCCCGTTACGAATGTGTTCAACCAGCGGCGCATGGCAGTCGCTCAGCGAACTGGAGGCCAGGGTCAGGTTTTTGAAGCCCATCTTCGCGATGGTTTCCATCACCAGGTTAATCGTCAGATCGCCGCCGCGAAACGCGTGGTGAAAAGAGAGCGTCATGCCGTCGCGTAAACCGGAACGGCGGATGGCCTCTTCCAGGCTGGCGCACAGTTTGTGGTCGCGCGGTTTTTGCGCTTGTAGATCCAATTTTGCCGCACTTTGGTAAGCGCTCAGTTCGCTTTCAGCGTGACGGCTCCAGGCTGCTACGCGATCCTGGCGTTGAGATTCATTTTTCTGCGTCATTTTTTTGCCTTATTCTTCGCGAATACCGGAAAGTTCTGCACGGGAGAGCACCAGACGGGCGCGTTCAATCACCGGGCTGTCGACCATCTTGCCGTTAAGGGAAACGACGCCGAGACCTTCGCGGGCGGCGGCTTCTGCGGCTTCAACGACCAGACGCGCATGGGCGACCTCTTTACGCGTCGGCGCATAAAGGTTGTGCAGCAGTTCGATCTGGCGGGGGTTGATCAGTGACTTACCGTCAAAGCCCAACTGTTTAATGTGGGCGGCTTCTTGCAGGAAACCGGCTTCGTTGTTGGCGTCGGAATAGACGGTATCGAAGGCCTGAATGCCAGCGGAACGCGCGGCCTGCAAAATGGCGCAGCGGGCGAACAGCAGTTCGGTGCCTTCCGGAGAGCGTTCGGTGCGCAGATTGCGAACATAGTCTTCCGCGCCCAGCGCAATCCCGATCAACCGTTCAGAGGCGTGGGCGATTTCTACCGCGCGGGTAATACCCAGCGGCGATTCCACGGCGGCTAACAGGCCGGTACTGCCCGGTTCGCGACCGCAGGCGTTTTCAATGCGCAGAATTTCGTTTTCGATATCAATGACGTCCTGCGCGGTGTCGGTTTTCGGTAAACGCACCACGTCCGCGCCGCCGCGCACGACCGCTTCCAGATCGTTGACGCCCCATTCGGAGTCCAGTGCATTCACGCGGACAATGGTTTCGACGTCACGGTAAAGCGGGTGTTGCAGCGCGTGATATACCAGACGGCGCGCCGCGTCTTTTTCGCGTAATGCAACGGAGTCTTCCAGGTCGAACATCAGCGCGTCGGCCGGATAGATAAACGAATTGCTCACCATCGCCGCGTTGGCGCCCGGTACGAATAACATACTGCGGCGGGTGCGGGTTTTACGTTGTTGCAGAGAAGCGGAAATCATTGGCGATCCTCCCAGGGCAGTGCGGCAATACCGCTGGCGCGCGCCAGTAGCGTTTCCAGTCGGGCGCGCAAAATGCAGTCCAGAGCGCCTTTATCATCGACGTTCAGTTGTACGCCGCGCACGTCGTAGCGAGAAAGCACCTCCAGGATGGTGGCGCGAATGGCCTCGCCAAACTGTTTTTCAACGCTACTGTTGATTTGCAGGTCAATATCCTGCGTATCGAGCGGCGCAATGCGTATCATCACATCGCCGGACTCAAGCGTGCCTGCGACGGCTAGCTGGTTTATTTTCATTTTTCACCTGTTGCTAATACGGGGGACTTTTGACGGGCTGCCGCGCTGCCCGGATGGCGTTCGACCATACCCTGCAAATAGCGCAGGGTGGCGTCGGGAACCAGCGGCGCGATAGCCGTGAGATCGTGTTTAACCAGCAGCTTGCGTACCCAGGAGGCGGATATCGGCGTTTCCTGGAAGCAAAGACGCTCTATTTCCACCAGCGTAATGGGTGGGGCGGGAAGCGTTGGCGTCTCCAGCCAGAAACGCATATCAAGGTTGTACTGGGCGGTAACGGTGCAAAACGGCTCCGTACCGACAAAGCGGTGTGTGATGCCAAGCGCGGGCGCCAGGTACTGGCGAAAAATCTTCAGGTCGATTTCGGTATAACAGTGATTAATGACGCTCTGCTCTTTAATGAAATAGCAGGGGAACGTCGCACGAGAAATAATGTATTCGGAGCCGCGGTGAACGGTTAAGCGCGGGATATCGGTAGTCCCTTTAAGGACCAGATCGAGTCGGTCTTCATAGGGAAAGCGTGATGTATCTTCTTTGACCAGGAACAGATGCAGCCAGTCGCACTGCGCAGCCGCCTGTTGGATCAGATAGCGATGGCCGTGCGTGAAAGGATTGGCGTTCATCACAATACAGCCAATTTTCTTTCCCTCATGACGCAATGTCGCCAGCGATTCCGCATACCGTTTCAACCGGGTCGCGCTATTTTCCATTAAGACCATTACGCCAGGGACGCTGGCTATCGTCGAAAAGCTGCACTGTTTAAACAGCGCTTCGTATTCCGTTTTTGTATAAATAAAAAGATGGGTGCAGTGTCGTTCCCAGGCGAGATTAATCAATTCCGTCGCCAGCGTTAACGCTAAGCCTTCGCCGCGTACTGATTCGCTAATGGCCACGCATTTAATGATATTTCCGGCGATACCGCCGCAGGCAATAAGTCGGTCATGACGGGTGACGGTAATAAACACCTCTACAGTGGTATCGACGCTTAAATCATTCTCTTTGAGAAAGTGAGCGATCTCCGCCATTTTTTTATTTTCAGAGCGTTTTACCCGGGTGAATACATTATTGCCAAACATAGTAAGAAATATCCTGGTGATATGCTTGTTGCCACTTTTCTGTATATGTTGCGCTGTGTTGCAACTTGATAACTTTTTCTTTTCAGTCAGAGTGGGAGTTTTTTTATTACGAGTTATTTATTTTTCTCTCTGACGTATACATCGTAAGGAGTATTTTGGTGGTAAATTTTGATTTATTTCACAAAGTGTTAGATGGTTTTTAAGTGTTTTATGGTTTTAAGTTTTTTAATTAATTTAATCGCCATTCAGGCGGTGGTTTTTAGTTGTTTAATTGATTTAATGTGGGGAATCTGTAACGATCGGTTTTTATATGCTTCAAGTTACTTAAAACATTTTTATTACATTTGCGGTAAATCCGCAGCGAAATGCCCATAAGGAACCTTAATGCCCTATCAGAAAAATAAAAAGCTGTTTCCTTTTTTTCGGCAACTCGCGTTTCCGTTGCGTATTTTTCTGCTCATTCTGGTGGTTTCTGTTTTCATCGTGGCGGCATTAGCACAATATTTGTCTGCCAGTTTCGAAGATTATCTGGCGTCCCATGTTCGTGACATGGCGATGAATCAGGCAAAAATTATTGCTTCTAACGACAGCATTATCGCCGCCGTAAAAAACCGGGACTATAAACGCCTGGCGATAATTGCGAATAAACTGCAGCGCGGGACGGATTTTGACTATGTGGTGATAGGCGATCGCCACTCGATCCGGCTTTACCATCCGAATCCGGAAAAAATTGGCTATCCCATGCAGTTTACGAAACCCGGCGCGTTGGAAAGAGGAGAAAGTTATTTCATTACCGGTAAGGGCTCAATAGGGATGGCGATGCGCGCCAAAACGCCTATCTTTGACAACGAAGGCAACGTGATCGGCGTTGTTTCAATTGGCTATCTGGTCAGTAAAATCGACTCCTGGCGGCTGGACTTCTTATTACCGATGGCGGGGGTTTTTGTCCTGTTGCTGTTGGTATTAATGCTGCTTTCCTGGTTTTTCGCCGCGCATATCCGCCGACAAATGCTGGGCATGGAGCCGAAACAGATTGCGCGCGTGGTACGCCAGCAGGAGGCGTTGTTTAGCTCGGTTTATGAAGGGCTGATCGCCGTTGATCCAGAGGGACATATCACCGCGATTAACCGCAATGCGAGAAAAATGTTGGGGCTGCCGTCGCCGGGGCGTCAGTGGCTGGGCAAGTTGATAGCAGAAGTCGTCAATCCGGCAGACTTTTTTACCTGCCAGATCGCAGAAAGGCGTCAGGACGTGATGGCCAACTTCAATGGCCTGAGCGTCATCGCCAATCGTGAGGCTATCCGTTCCGGCGAGGAGCTGCTGGGCGCTATTATTAGTTTTCGCAGCAAGGATGAAATCGCGACGTTGAACGCGCAGTTAACTCAGATTAAACAGTATGTTGAGAGCCTGCGCACGCTACGCCATGAGCACCTGAACTGGATGTCGACTCTGAACGGCCTGCTGCAAATGAAAGAGTATGATCGGGTCAGAGAGATGGTGCAGGGCGAATCGCAGGCGCAGCAGCAACTTATTGATAGTTTACGCGGCGCCTTCGCCGATCGTCAGGTGGCCGGTTTGCTGTTTGGCAAAGTGCAACGCGCGCGTGAACTGGGGCTCAAGATGGTGATAGTTCCCGGCAGCCAGCTACATCAACTGCCGGAGGGGCTGGATAGCACGGAGTTCGCCGCCATCGTCGGGAATCTGCTGGATAATGCGTTTGAGGCGAGTTTGCGTACACAGGAAGGCGACAATACCATCGAACTTTTCCTGAGCGACGAGGGCGACGAGGTGGTGATAGAGGTCGCCGACCAGGGCTGCGGCGTTCCTGAAGCGCTGCGGGAAAAAATTTTTGAACAGGGCGTAAGTACCCGAACCGACGAACCCGGTGAGCATGGTATCGGGTTATATCTGATTGCAAGTTATGTGGGGCGCTGTGGCGGGGTCATTACACTGGAAGACAATGATCCTTGTGGCACCTTATTTTCTTTATTCCTTCCGAAAGTGAAAAAAAACGATGACAGAACCATTAACCCTATTGATCGTTGAGGATGAAACGCTGCTGGCGGAGATGCACGCAGAATATATCCGCCATATTCCTGGCTTTAACCAGATATGGCTGGCGGGCAATCTGGCGCAGGCGAGAATGATGATTGACCGGTTCAAACCTGGATTAATTCTGTTGGATAATTATCTGCCGGATGGGAAGGGGATTACGCTGCTGCATGAATTAATGCAGTCGCGCTATCCTGGCGGCGTCGTGTTTACGACCGCCGCCAGTGACATGGAGACGGTAGCGGAAGCGGTACGTAGCGGTGCGTTTGATTATCTGGTCAAACCTATTGCTTATGAACGTTTGGGGCAGACGCTGACCCGTTATCAACAGCGCAGACGTATGCTGGCGAGCGCGGATAGCGCAAGCCAGAAGCAGATAGATGAAATGTTCAATGCCTATGCGCGTGGTGAACCGAAAGGGGATTTGCCGACAGGTATTGATGCCTTAACCCTTAATGCGGTGATGAAGCTGTTTGCCGATCCAACCGTACGCCACACGGCTGAAACGATCGCGCAGGCCTTAACGATAAGCCGCACCACATCCCGACGCTACCTGGAATATTGCGCGAGTCAGCACCTGATTGTCGCAGAGATTATTCATGGCAAAGTGGGCAGGCCGCAGCGTATTTACCACGGCGGCTAAGCCTGGTTTAAGATGCCGGGGCGATGTTTTCCCTCGCCCCGGCTTACCGGCTATCAGCCGCCGGTAACGGCGGAAGAGGTGCCTGGCACCATAATTTCTGTGGCGATAATGACGATCAACAGACCGACGATGACCGGAACGGACGTGCGTTTCACCACTTCAAACGGTGATATTTTAGCCATCCCGGCGACAGCGACCACGACGCCGGAGACCGGCGAAATCGTGCGCCCCAGGTTTGAGGCTTGCAGCATTGGGATGGATAAATAGGCTGGGTTGATGCCGGAGGAGTGCGCCAGTTTAGGGATCATCTCAACAAAGGCGTAAAAAGGCGCATTGCCTGAACCGGTGGTCATCGCGGCCAGCATGGTTAAAATCACTAAGACCAGCATCAGAATAATGCTGGCGGAGCCAAAAGAAGTGGCAATCGAGATCAGACTTTGGATAAAGCCAATGGTGCTCAGCCCCTGGGCGAAAACGCCCGCCGCGACCAGCAGCATCACAACGCCGGCAAACGCATCCGCCATGCCGCGATAAGCCACTTCCAGGCCGGAAAACACATTTTGCGTGTTGAAGCCGCGCACGAATTCCAGCACGGCGGCCAGCAGCATACAGATCACCAGAATGGTAATAATGTGCAACTGCGGCCCCCATTTACCGTCAAAAATCAGTACGCCGATAATGGGCGTGAACGGTAAAAGGGCATAAAACGGCGGGGCCGTGGTGGTAATCTCCGCCACGTCCAGCATCTCATGTGAAATGTTCTCTTTTTTATCCAGATAGCGTTGCCAGAAAAAGTGCGCAATCGCCATACCGATAATGGCGGCGATGGAAATCGGCAGCGTGGTTTTGAACGCGAAATCGATTAACGGCATCTCCGCCGCTTTTGCGGCTAAAACCACATCGCCAGACGTTGGCGAGAGGATGATGGCGGCCGGAGAGGCGCAAATAGCCGCCGCCGCGCCGCGGCTAATGCCGACGTTGACCATCACCGGGAAGAGAGTAGCCATGAGCAGTACGCCAAGCCCCGTCGCGGAAGAGACGGCCAGCGACATCAGGCAGGCGACAAAATAGGCGGCAATCATCAACAGGTAGGGCGAATTTATGTACTGTAAAGGTTTCGACGCCAGTTTCACGACCATATCATTCGCGCCGATATGCGTCATATAAGCGGCAAAGCCGCACAGCATCATGATCATCATGCCAAGATCGCCGCCGCGACTCATGAGCAAAATTTTGATGTATTCAACAATATCTGTTGCGGTATAGCCGGTACTGGTTTCGCTGGCAGGTAATACGTTATGCCCCATCAGCGCGCTGATAATAAGCAGAACCAGACCGCCGACAAATAAAACGCCAGTGGCGGAATATCCCTTAATGATGTAGCGCGCTACACCCACAATAACGACGACCCCGATAAGGAGCTCTATAACTGTTAGCATTGTTTCCCCTGTCTTATCGACACCCAGAGTAAAAATAAGAGCCACAAAAGTGGTATAAAAATGTACCGAATAAAGGATGGCGCCTTACTGATTAAAATCACGGCGCGGTTATTTTTTTATGTCATCACTAAAGATGAAATATGCTTATACGAATTTTCTGTAGCGCTATAAGTATTAATTTATTGTTATTTTATTGTTTTGTTTGTTGTGCTTTGTTTTGTGTTTTTTGTGAAAACTTAGTAAGGAGCGCGCGACGGTTCTGAGTGTTAAATCAAACGCCGTTAACCCGATAATCTTTCAGGTTATTTTGCTCGCACTTTGTTAAGATTTTATTCAGGTTAATGTTGTTATTATCACGGTCGAATTTTTGAACGGTATGTATGTTGTGATGATTATCAGAAAGCATTTTTTTATTATCGCTCTCCTTGTTATGCCATGGTTGGCTATTCCTCCGGTCTCTGCGGCGGATAAAGGGTGGTTCAACACGTTTACCGATAACGTCGCAGAAACGTGGCGACAGCCTGAGCATTATGATTTGTATGTCCCCGCCATTACCTGGCATGCGCGCTTTGCCTACGATAAAGAGAAAACGGATCGCTATAACGAGCGACCGTGGGGCGTGGGTTTTGGTCAGTCGCGCTGGGACGACAAAGGCAACTGGCATGGCCTCTATATGATGGCCTTTAAAGATTCATTTAACAAATGGGAACCCATAGGCGGTTATGGCTGGGAAAAAACCTGGCGACCGCTGGAAGACGATAATTTTCGCCTTGGACTGGGCTTTACCGCAGGCGTTACCGCGCGCGACAACTGGAATTATATTCCCATCCCTGTGCTGTTGCCTTTAGCGTCGATAGGCTATGGGCCCGCTACCTTTCAGATGACCTACATTCCGGGTTCGTATAACAACGGAAACGTCTATTTCGCCTGGATGCGTTTCCAGTTTTGATGGGGAAGGGCATGCTTCAGTTGTGAATTAAAAAGTCTTAAAAAACAATAGGTAGCTAGAGTTAGCTAAAAATTAACGCGATATTTATCACTTTTTCGCAAAGTTCGACTGGACAAAATGCATCACAATTGTTGTACTGGTATCCGACACAGCATTTGTGTCTATTTTTCATGTAAAGGTAATTTTGATGTCTAAGATTAAAGGTAACGTTAAGTGGTTTAATGAATCCAAAGGATTCGGTTTCATTACTCCGGAAGATGGCAGCAAAGACGTGTTCGTACACTTCTCTGCAATCCAGACCAATGGTTTTAAAACTCTGGCTGAAGGTCAGCGCGTAGAGTTCGAAATCACTAACGGTGCCAAAGGCCCTTCCGCTGCAAACGTAACTGCTCTGTAAGCATACGTCCGACAGCAAGATTTCAAAACCCGCCCTTTCGGCGGGTTTTTTTTGCGCTTAACGCGCTGCGGCGGCGGAAAATAGCCAGAATGCCAGCGCCGTCATGGCAAACGAACCCAACAGGTTAATCAGCACATTCAGCAGCGCCCAGCCAAGGCGCCCCTCTTGCAGCAAGAATACCACTTCAGCAGAAAAAGTAGAAAAGGTCGTCAGGCCGCCGCAAAAGCCGGTTGTGATGAGCACTTTCCACATCGGATCGATATGTGTCATGCGGTTAAACCAGGCGAACCCCATGCCGATAATAAACGCGCCAAGCAAATTTGCTGTTAGCGTACCGATGGGAATCGCCTGATGAAGCGGATTAAAACGCATACTTAGCATCCACCGGGCTACGCTCCCCGTTCCACCGCCAATAAAAACTGCTAAAAGAAGCTGTAACACTGCCGAATCCTTTATTTAATTGCTATACAGGAGGAGTGTAACGCCGAACACGCATAATTGGCGAGTCCTGACAGAGGTGTGGGAGGGGATATGTTCGTTGCAGCCGGGCAGTTTGTGGTGAGTTCTGTATGGGAAAAGAATGCGCAAGTTTGCGTTTCGTTAATGGCTCAGGCGGCGGACCGCGGCGTATCGCTTCTGGTGCTGCCTGAGGGGATATTAGCGCGAGATGACATCGACCTTGACCTGCCGATTCGCGCCGCGCAGCCGCTGGATGGCGCGTTTATGACGCGGCTTCAGGAAGAAAGCGCTCATAATAATATGACGACGATATTCACTATCCTTGTCCCGTCAACGCCTGGACGGGCGGTTAATATGCTGGTGGCGCTACGGGCGGGTCACATTGTCGCGCGTTACGCGAAGCTGCATCTCTATGATGCGTTTTCGATGCAAGAATCCCAAAGTATTGATGCCGGAACCGTTATCGCGCCTGTGCTGGACGTGGAGGGGGTTAAGGTGGGGCTTATGACCTGTTATGACCTGCGCTTTCCTGACATGGCGCTAGCGCTGGCTTTACAGGGGGCTGACGTATTGGCGCTGCCGACGGGCTGGGTTCGCGGCCCGCTGAAAGAGCAGCAGTGGTCGACGCTGCTGGCGGCGAGAGCGCTGGATACCACCTGCTATATGATTGCGGCCGGGGAGTGTGGTAATCGTAATATTGGTCAAAGTCGTATTATCGATCCGTTGGGGGTAACGATAGCCGCGGCAGCCGATCGTCCGGCGCTGATCGTCGCGGAAATATTCAGAGAACGAATAGACCAGGTGCGGGAGCAACTTCCTCTTTTGCAGCAACGACGATTTGCGCCACCGCAATTATTATGATGTTTTTTTACGCAAAGCTTGATTCACCTTGTTACAGATTGCTATTGTGTGCGCGCGTCGAAAGACCGTTAATATTCTCAGGTTAATCCGGCGCGTTACGCAGCCTGTTTTTAGTGAAGAAGGTATCTATGGGTGAGATTAGTATTACCAAACTGCTGGTGGTTGCCGCACTGGTTGTTCTGCTGTTTGGTACCAAGAAGTTACGTACGCTGGGCGGAGACCTGGGCACGGCGATTAAAGGATTCAAGAAAGCAATGAACGATGAAGACGCGGGCGTTAAGAAAGACGTCGACGGTAGCGTTCAGGCTGAAAAACTCTCGCATAAAGAGTAACAGCGCGATGCGCTTGCTCCGCAGAGTAAAAAAACCGGCGAGTTGCCGGTTTTTTTTGCCTGAAATGTAAGCGTCTATTACACGATCATTTCACTTCCATGCCTTTGGCCTGGAGATCAGCATGGTACGAAGAACGTACAAAGGGGCCACAGGCGGCATGGGTAAAGCCCATCGCCAGGGCTTCCGCTTTCATCTCGTCAAACTCTTCCGGGCTGACATAACGCTGTACCGGCAGGTGATGGCGGCTTGGCTGTAGATACTGACCAAGCGTCAGCATGGTAACGCCGTGACGGCGTAAGTCGCGCATAACCTCAATGATTTCCGCATTGGTTTCGCCTAAGCCCACCATCAGACCCGATTTTGTCGGAATTTCCGGGTGCGCTTCTTTGAAGCGTTCCAGTAATTTCAGCGACCAGTTGTAATCGGCGCCCGGACGAACCTGGCGGTAAATACGCGGCACGTTTTCCAGGTTGTGGTTAAACACATCCGGCGGCGTCGCGTTAAGGATATCCAGCGCGCGATCCATACGTCCACGGAAGTCTGGCACCAGCGTCTCTATTTTTATCTCCGGGCTTTTGGCACGGATGGCAGTGATGCAGTCAGCAAAATGCTGGGCGCCGCCGTCACGCAGATCGTCACGGTCGACAGAGGTGATGACCACATAGCGTAGCGCCATGTCGGCGATCGTTTGCGCCAGTTTCTGCGGCTCTTCCGCATCCGGCGCAACGGGGCGGCCATGGGCGACATCACAGAACGGACAGCGGCGAGTGCAAATGGCGCCAAGGATCATAAACGTAGCGGTACCGTGGTTGAAACATTCAGCCAGGTTTGGGCAAGACGCTTCCTCGCAGACAGAATGCAGGCCATTTTTGCGCATTGCGGCTTTGATGCCCTGGATACGGGTAGAATCCGCCGGAAGTTTTATTTTCATCCATTCCGGTTTACGTAGTAGAGCGTCGCGCTCTGTGACCACATTTTTAACCGGGATAAGAGCCATCTTATCGGCATCGCGGTATTTTACACCGCGTTCCATCACAATGGGTTTACTCATAGCGTGCGTGTTCCAGTTGCGAATAACGAAGGAAAGCGTTTCAATTCAAGGGAAAGTTGTATTTATCAACTATTTTTGAATTTGTGACACGCAGTATATCATTGATAAGGGCCATAAAGCAGCCTGACAGCCCGGCAAAATGTAAAATAGTTGTTGTTTTGTGCTGTTTGCCCATATCTTCCGTGACCTGAATGCAACATTTTTGTCAGAACGCCTCACGGATGATATCAATGACGTTCTCCAGCACCGGATCGCGCAGACTCAGTTTATTGTAATGCAGCGAGAACTCGACCTGTTCACTATTCACCGGCGCGTAGGGAAGGCGTTCAAGCGGCCAGCAACGGCTAAATAAGTCGTAGAAGCGGGTAGGCATCAGTCCCAGCAGATCGCTGCTGGCGATCAGCGAGGCAATGGTAAAAATATTGTAGCTACTAAAACTGATTTGCTGATCGGGAAATGTCTCTTGCAGTCGCTGGCGCAGCAGGGAAAGATGTTGTCCCTCCAGCATCAGAAAGGTGTGATCCGCGCTGTTCAGTCTCTCTTCAGTAATGGCGTTCGCCAGACACGGGTGATGCTGGCGGCAGACAATCTCAAGCGTATCGCTAAACAGGACGTGATGCTGGATGCTCCGGTTGTTATAGCTATGGGTATTGATAATGAGATCGGTCTGAAACTGACTAAGCTGGCTTTCGGCATCGTCTACCGGAATGTTGCGCAGCAAAAGCTGAGGATAACGCGGCCTGATGGCCTGGTAAATAATCGGCATCACTAGCGCGCCGACCGAAGGCGTCGTGCCAATTGTAATGGTGCGTTGCTTATCATAGCTGCCCGTAAGATCCAGGGCGCCAAGAATAGATTCCAGCCCCTGGCTGATGTATTCGTGCAGATGCGTAGCATACGTCGTGGGCGTTACGCCCTGGCCTTTGCGAATAAACAGCGGATCGGGAAATATAGTCCGTAATTTTTGAATGGACTGGCTGATGGCTGACGGCGTCAGGTTAAGAATTTTCGCTGCATTGACGATCCCTTTATGGACATATACGGCCTCGAAAATCGTCAACAGATTGAGGTCAATATTTCTCAGTGTTCTGAAAATTTGCGGTTTGTCTTGTAGGTGTTGATCGGCCGGTTGTCTTTCTGTCTGATTATTATCACTCACGCTCTGGCTCCGAATTCATTCGTATTATGAATAATAGATGAAATAGTATATTTTGCATTTATGAGTTGGTTTTAAAATTACTCTTATGAATGTATTTTTAATCATTTCAATAAGATAAGTAACAGCAGGGCCGGGATTTTGTTCACGGAAAATTCCTCATCATGAGGACTGAAGAGGCCATGCCGCCTGGCGGCTACAGCAGGGATATAACGAAAATATAGAAAGCGGGGGGAGAAGTAAAGCATTCAAATCATATATGATTAATGACCCATAAATTTCTTGGGCCATTATATTTTACGCATTAAGCAGCAATATATTCATACGGTGGATTATTTAGCAGAGCTAAAATATTCGCCAGCAAGCGGGGCGCAATATTATCCGTGGTAGCGTCTTCCTTCCACTGCGTTATTTTGGTCATTTCCATGCCGGCATAACCACACGGGTTGATGCGCAGGAAAGGAGAAAGATCCATGTTAACGTTTAGCGCTAAACCGTGGAATGAGCAGCCGCGACGGATACGTAAACCCAGCGAGCAGATTTTCTTTTCACCCACGTAGACGCCCGGCGCATCGGCGCGCGGATGCGCCTCAATACCTATTTCAGCCAGCGTATTCACCACGGTCTGTTCAAGTAGGGTGACTAAATCACGCACGCCCAGTTTACGTCGTTTCAGGTTAAGTAAAACGTACATTACCTGTTGGCCCGGACCATGATAGGTCACCTGTCCTCCACGATCGCTCTGCACAACGGGAATATCGCCAGGCATCAATATATGTTCCGTTTTACCGGCCTGGCCCTGGGTAAACACCGGGTAATGCTCAACCAACCAAATTTCATCATGGCTGTTTTCATCGCGCGTATCGGTAAAGTTATGCATGGCCTGAGAGATAGCTTCATAGGGCTGAAGGCCGAGCTGGCGGACAAGGATTTTATCCTGATACAAAACGGCATCTCCGTAGAGAATGAAAAAAGAGAGGAAAGTATATCACAGCGGGGGAGGCGGGGAGTTACCCGGATAAGACCGGGTAACCGTCTGGATGTATTACAATACCATTCGCACGATATCAATATTGCCCAGTTCTTCGTACAGCGTTTCAACCTGTTCAATATGGGTGGCATTAATGGTGATAGAGACCGAGTGGTAGTTGCCTTTGCTGCTCGGTTTTACCGTCGGAGAGTAATCACCAGGCGCATGGCGTTGTACCACTTCAACCACCTGATCAACCAGCTCAGGTAACGCCTGCCCCATTACTTTGTAAGTAAATGGCGTAGGGAATTCAAGCAGTTCGTTAAGTTTGGTTTTCATGTCAGCTCCGGCATTACGTAAAAAAATAACAACTCCCGCCACAGGGCGGGAGTTTTACTGATGCATAGTATATGGGGACGAAAATCACACTTTCAAGCGTTCAATTTTTATCCAAACCAGTGATGAAACATTAATTTAATGTAATCAATGATTTTACCGAAGAAGTTCCCTTCCGGGATCTCTTGCAGTACGACCAGCGGACGCTGTTCGATGGTTTTACCGTCCAACTGGAAGTTGATGGTGCCGACCACCTGGTTTTTCTGCAGCGGCGCGTGCAGTTCTGCGGTATTCAGTACATAGCTCGCTTTCAAATCTTTCATGCGACCGCGAGGGATCGTCAGGTAAACGTCTTTATCGACGCCCAGCGAGGCGCGATCGGTATTACCAAACCAGGCGGGTTCAGAGGCGAACTCTTTACCCGCCTTCAGCGGATTAACGGTTTCAAAGAAACGGAAGCCCCACGTCAGCAGTTTTTTGCTTTCTGTTTCACGGCCTTTATAGGTCCGTCCGCCCATCACGGCGGAAATCAACCGCATCTGGCCTTCGGTTGCGGAAGCGACCAGATTATAGCCCGCTTTGCTGGTATGGCCGGTTTTGATGCCGTCCACATTCAGGCTGTTATCCCACAGCAGACCGTTACGGTTTAACTGGCGAATGCCGTTAAAGGTGAACTCTTTTTCTTTATAAACGGCATATTCGTTAGGCACATCGCGAATTAACGCCTGACCAATCAGCGCCATATCGCGAGCTGAACTGTATTGTCCGTCGGCGTCCAGGCCGTGTACGGTCTGGAAGTGGGTATTTTTCAGCCCCAACGCGTTCACATAGCTGTTCATCAGTCCGACGAAAGCATCCTGGCTACCGGCGGCGAAATCAGCCATCGCCACACAGGCGTCATTGCCGGATTGCAGATTGATGCCGCGTATCAACTGAGAGACCGGTACCTGCATTCCCGGCTTGAGGAACATCAGCGAGGAGCCTTTAAATACCGGATTGCCGGTGGCCCAGGCGTCATTACCGACGGTAACCAGGTCGGTTTCTTTAAATTTACCCGCTTTCATTGCCTGTCCGATGACGTAACTGGTCATCATCTTCGTCAGGCTAGCCGGGTCGCGACGTTCGTCGGCGTTTTGTTCCGCCAGAACTTTGCCGGAGTTGTAGTCGATCAGGATGTAGGATTCCGCATCGATCTGCGGAACACCCGGGATCATAGTTTTGATATTCAGGTCATCGGCATGTGCGGTTGAGATAAACGCGGCACAAAGCGCCGTGGTGAGCGCCATGCGCTGCATAAAACGAGCGGAAAAAGTGGTCTTCATGGTCTGAACTACGACGTCCGTGATGAAATTAAAAAAAGAGCCCTACTATAGCAAAAGCATAACTGGCAGGCATCTGACTTTCCGCGTGACTTTGTTAATGTCATTTACAGAAATTGACAGTACAGATACCTGCAATCGGTTACTGCGCGCTGGCGATAAAGGACTGTAATTGTGCTTCTGTTTGCAAACGTTGCTGTAACGCGCTGGCTTCGGCTTTACTGGCAAAAGGCCCCAGTTGAATACGCCAGACCGCGCCGTTTTGTATTACGCGTCCTGGTACGCTG
Organism: Salmonella sp. 741265055_HSA; assembly: GCF_046569525.1. NCBI lineage: Bacteria > Pseudomonadati > Pseudomonadota > Gammaproteobacteria > Enterobacterales > Enterobacteriaceae > Salmonella > Salmonella sp. 741265055_HSA. Next base: position 39,048 of record NZ_JBKFSQ010000028.1, read on the forward strand.
AACTGCTGGCTTAAACGCTGTTGGTACTGTTGCGCGCGCGTTTGATCGCTAACGGCGCCGACCTGGACGACGAAACGGCCGCTCGCCGCGGCGGCTGGCGCACTCACCGGGGCAGATACCGGGGCCGCGGCGGCAGGCGCGCTCACCGGTGTCGCAGTCGCTGGAGCCGCCACCGGCGCGGAAACCGGCGCTGTCTGTGGTGCCGGCGTCGGTTCATTACTCTCCAGCACGCCAGGCGCCAGCGTAGTCGGCGCGCCGAGGAAGCCGCTGTTGCTCACCGGCGCGCCGGTGGTATCGTCACTTTTCAACGTGGTATTGCTGACCGGAAGAACGTCGCCTTGCGGTTGCGCAGGCGCTGAAGAGGCGCTTCCCATTCCGCCGCTTAAATCAGGGCGAGGGGGCAGAGCGTAGGTCTGTTTCGCCACCGTCGTACAGGCCATCCCCGGGCCGGAGAGCGAACCATCCGGCGCTACGATAATGGGGTCAATCCGTACTTTAGTATTATTTGAGGTATTCAGACGATCCGCCGCTGCGCGGGACAGGGAGATGACCCGATCGGTGCCATAGGGGCCGCGATCGTTAATACGCACGACGATCATGCGACCGTTGGCCAGGTTGGTGATTCGCGCATAGCTGGGGATAGGCAGTGTCGGATGGGCGGCGGTAAGCTGCATCGGATCGAACATCTCCCCGGAGGCGGTTAAATTACTGCCGGGTTCCGCATCATAAATAGCGGCCAGGCCAGCCTGGCTAAAGCGGGACGGGTCCTGAACGATTTTATAACTTTTACCGTCACGCTGATAATCCTGGTTTGCGGTCGGATTCAGAGGTTCATAACGCGGTTCCGCTCCGCTGATTTCCACAGTCGGACCATTACATACCGCAGGTTGCGGCGCGACGGTGGTTTGCTGCTGACCGCCGTCATTAGTACATGCCGCGAGTAGTACTATCCCTGCCGCGACGCAGATTACAGGCAACTGCTTACGCATTGCGCACCCCTTATACGCTTTTCGACAACATTTTTCTGTGGGTGTGGATCGACATCACAATCCCGAACCCGGCCATCAGCACAATCAGTGCGGAGCCCCCGTAGCTGACCAGGGGTAAAGGTACTCCAACCACAGGCAGAATACCGCTCACCATACCAATATTTACGAAGACATAAACGAATAATATTAACATTAATCCGCCAGCCATCACGCGACCAAATGTAGTTTGCGCTCTGGCGGCAATCCACAGACCGCGCATTATTAGCAAAATATAGAGCGCGAGCAGAATCAGGATGCCCACCAGACCGAGCTCTTCCGCCAGTACCGCGAAAATAAAGTCGGTATGGCGTTCGGGTAAAAACTCCAGCTGCGACTGGGTGCCGTGGAGCCAGCCTTTACCGCGCAGGCCGCCTGAGCCAATGGCGATTTTAGACTGAATAATATGATAGCCCGCGCCCAGCGGATCGGTCTCCGGATCAAGGAGCATCATGACGCGCTGGCGTTGGTAATCGTGCATCAGGAAAAACCACAAAATAGGAATAAATGCAGCGATCAATACAATGGCGACCCCAATTAAGCGCCAGCTCAGACCAGACAAAAATAGGACAAAGAGACCGGAAAGGGCGACCAGAATAGACGTCCCCAGGTCCGGCTGGGCGGCGACCAGCAGGGTAGGCATAAAGATTAATACCAGGGCGATGGCGGTATTTTTCAGCGAGGGCGGGCAGACGTCACGGTTAATAAAGCGGGCGACCATCAGCGGCACGGCGATTTTGGCTATTTCCGAAGGCTGAAAGCGAACGATTCCCAGATCGAGCCAGCGCTGCGCGCCTTTGGATATTGCGCCGAAGGCATCAACGGCGACCAGCAAAATGATACAAATGATATAGAGATAGGGCGCCCAGCCTTCATACACGCGCGGCGGGATCTGCGCCATCACCACCATGACAACCAGCCCCATCGCAATCTGGCCGATTTTACGCTCCATCATGCCGATGTCCTGGCCGCTGGCGCTCCAGATGACCAACGCGCTGTAAACCAGTAATGCCAGCAGAATGAGTAGCATCGTGGGATCGATATGAATTTTATCCCAGAAGGTTTTTTTGTTCGGATTATCCGTCATGATTATTGGTCCTCCGCCGCTGCAACCACCGGGTTTTCCGCAGGCAAATGGGTGTTGTTGTCGCCCAGCATGATGTGATCAAGGATTTGGCGCATGATCGTGCCTACTGCCGGGCCTGCGCCGCCGTTTTCAAGGATGATCGCGACGGCGACCTGGGGATTGTTATACGGCGCAAAGGCGGTCATTAATTTATGGTCGCGCAGGCGCTCGGCGATTTTATGCGCATTGTACGTTTCGTTGGCCTTCAGGCCAAAGACCTGCGCGGTGCCCGACTTCGCCGCGATTTTATAGGGCGCGCTGGCAAAATATTTATGCGCCGTGCCGTTAGGGCGGTTGGCGACGCCATACATGCCATCTTTCGCAATTTCCCAGTAGCCGGAGTGAATATCGCCCACCGGCGGCTCATGCGGCTGTACCCACGGCACCTGTTTACCGTTTTCCGCGGTGCTCATTAACAGGTGCGGGACTTTAACTACACCGTCGTTAATAAGGATCATCAGCGCCTTACTCATCTGAATCGGCGTCGCTGTCCAGTAGCCCTGGCCGATGCCCACCGGAATCGTATCGCCCTGATACCACGGTTTTTTAAAGCGTTTCTGTTTCCACTCGCGGGTCGGCATATTACCAGAGCGCTCTTCTGCGAGATCAATTCCGGTATAGTGACCATAGCCGAACTTACCCATCCATTCTGACAGGCGATCGATTCCCATGTCATAGGCCACCTGATAGAAGAAGGTATCCGCCGACTCTTCAAGGGATTTGGTGATATTCAGATGCCCGTGGCCCCATTTTTTCCAGTCGCGGTAGCGTTTCTCAGACCCCGGCAACTGCCACCAGCCAGGGTCGAAAAGACTGGTGTTACGGGTGATGACGCCAGCGCTTAACGCCGATACGGCGACGTAAGGCTTAACGGTAGAAGCGGGTGGGTAGACACCCTGAGTCGCGCGGTTCACTAATGGCGTGTTCGGGTCGTTAAGCAGCCCGGAGTAATCTTTGCTGGAGATGCCATCCACGAAAAGGTTAGGGTCGTAACTTGGCATGGAGACCAGCGATAGCACGCCGCCGGTACGCGGATCGGTGACAATCACCGCCGCGCGACTGCCTGCCAGCAGCGTTTCAATATACTGCTGGAGCTTGAGATCCAGCGTCAGGTAGATATCGTGTCCGGCCTGCGGCGGTACCTCTTTGAGCTGGCGAATAACGCGGCCGCGGTTGTTGACTTCAACCTCTTCATAACCGGTTTGCCCATGCAGAATATCTTCATAGTAGCGCTCAATGCCCAGCTTGCCGATGTCATGGGTGGCGGCGTAGTTCGCCAGTTTGTTTTCTCTGTCGAGACGCTCGACGTCTTTATCATTGATTTTCGATACGTAGCCGATAACGTGGGTCAGCGCCGATCCGTATGGATAATAGCGGCGTTTATAGCCTTTGACTTCGACGCCCGGAAAACGGTACTGGTTGACAGCAAAGCGCGCGACCTGAACTTCCGTCAGGTTTGTTTTCACCGGAATAGAAGTAAAGCGATGGGATCGGGCGCGCTCTTTTTTAAAGGCGGCGATATCGTCGTCGTTTAAATCGACCACACTGCGTAGCGCATCCAGCGTTTGCTGAACGTTTTCCACCTTTTCCGGCATCATTTCAATCTGATAGATAGTGCGGTTCAGCGCAAGGGGAATGCCGTTACGGTCGTAGATTATCCCGCGGCTTGGCGCAATTGGCACCAGCTTGATACGGTTTTCGTTCGAGCGGGTCTGGTAATCGGTAAAACGGAGAATTTGCAGATTATACAAATTGGCGATCAGTACGCCGGTCAGCAGCAAAATACCCAAAAAGGCGACCAGCGCCCGACGCACAAACAGTGCGGACTCAGCCGTATAGTCACGAAAAGAATTTTGTCGTTTCATCCGCTGCTTAATCTTCTCAAGACTTCACGATCACTCACGGTGATAAGGGTGGTTGGTTGTGATGCTCCACGCCCGGTACAAACTCTCCGCGACCAGAACCCGAACCAGCGGGTGAGGGAGCGTTAACGCCGAGAGCGACCAGCTCTGTTCCGCTGCCGCTTTGCAGGCGGGAGATAATCCTTCCGGGCCGCCAATCAGCAAACTGACGTCGCGCCCGTCCTGTTTCCAGCGCTCCAGCTCATTGGCTAACTGCGGCGTATCCCACGGCTTGCCTGGAATATCCAGGGTAACAATGCGATTCTTACCGGCGGCGGCCAGCATCTGCTCGCCCTCTTTGTCGAGAATGCGTTTGATATCCGCGTTCTTGCCGCGTTTTCCCGCAGGGATTTCGATTAGCTCAAAGGGCATATCTTTCGGAAAACGACGCAGATATTCCGTAAATCCCGTTTGAACCCAGTCGGGCATCTTCGTGCCGACAGCGACAAGTTGCAGCTTCACGCATTAACTCCAGAGTTTTTCCAGTTCATACAGGCGGCGACTTTCTTCCTGCATGACATGCACAATCACATCGCCCAGATCGACGACAATCCAGTCAGCCGCATTTTCGCCTTCGACGCCCAATGGCAGCATACCGGCCGCGCGCGACGACTGCACCACGTGGTCGGCAATAGACATAACGTGACGGCTGGAGGTGCCGGTACAAATAATCATACAGTCGGTGATACTGGATTTACCCTGAACATCTAAGGCGATGATGTCCTGACCTTTCAGGTCATCAATTTTGTCGATAACAAAATCCTGGAGTGCTTTACCCTGCAAGTTTTCCCCCTGGGTGAATAATTGCGTTATAACGATAGAAAAAGGCCAACAGGCTGGACCGGTAAGGCGTTGCGAGTTAACGCTAACCTTCCGGCGGGACGCCGTGTAGTATACCTGAATCAGCGGCGATACCGGGACTTATGTCGCCGGATCGGCGTTTAAAACCAGATTATCATCCCATCCCACGTCACAGAAAGCATCGCCATTTTTGTAAAACAATTTCTGCAAAGCTCTGCAAGGTGAAAAAAGCCTGGCTGCGGAGAATAACAGCCTGTCGGGGGCTGTCAATGGGCGAAACCGCTGCGGCGAGAAAAAACGGAAAATTCATCACTCAGGCCGCCAGACGGCACGACTATTTAATACTTTCAGGGTGGCGAACCCTTCGCATATGTCGATTGCGCTCCAGCATCCCTGCTCTACCCGGAAATGCCATAGCGAGGCGGCGGGCATTGCGAGCAGACGGGCAATCAACAGGCTGAGTACGCCCTGATGGCTGACGATCAGCAGGTTCTGGCAATCGCTAAACGCGTCGAGTCGCGAGATAAAGCGCTCTACGCGCCGGGTAAAAGCCTGAAAACCCTCGCCATTGGTCGGAACCGCATTCTGCCAGTCCGTACACCAGGCGGCATAGCTTTCGGCATCTTCATGGGTCAGGTCGCGGTGATGGCGCATTTCCCAGTCGCCGAAGTACATCTCATTAAGCTCAGGTAAGATGTGTTGCGGCACATCCCGGCCCTCCAGTACGAGCCGGGCGGTATGGCGCGCGCGCTCCAGCTCGCTGCATAACACCCTGTCAAATGGCGCGTGGCGCAATAAAGTATGTAGCGTTTTCGCCTGGCCAATCCCTTTTTCCGTTAACGGCGTGGGAGCATGTCCGCTATACAACCCGGCGACATTGGCCTCAGTTTCGCCATGACGCACCAGCCACAATCGCATGGTATTCCTCATGAGGTTAAATGCGCAAAACATGATAATGCCCCCTGATTGCGCAACGTTTTTTTCACTAAAATAGCGTTTTTTGGCCGGAGGCATAATGGCGTTATTCAACAGCGCGCATGGCGGTAATATTCGGGAAGCCGCGACGGTGTTGGGCATCTCGCCTGACCAGTTACTGGATTTTAGCGCAAACATTAATCCGCTGGGTATGCCTGTCAGCGTGAAACGCGCGCTTATCGACAATCTGGACTGCATTGAGCGCTACCCGGACGCCGATTATTTTCATTTGCACCAGGCGCTGGCGCGTCATCATCAGGTGCCGGCATCGTGGATACTGGCGGGAAATGGCGAGACGGAGTCAATCTTTACCGTGGCGAGCGGTCTTAAACCGCATCGTGCAATGATTGTCACGCCAGGTTTCGCGGAGTATGGCCGGGCGCTGGCGCAAAGTGGCTGTGAAATTCGTCGCTGGTCTCTATGCGAAGCGGATGGCTGGCAGCTTACCGATGCCATTCTTGAGGCGTTGACGCCCGATCTGGACTGCCTGTTTCTGTGTACGCCCAATAATCCTACCGGCCTGCTGCCGGAGCGGCAGTTATTACAGGCCATTGCCGATCGCTGCAAATCGCTGAACATTAACCTGATCCTGGATGAGGCGTTTATCGATTTTATTCCGCATGAGGCGGGCTTTATTCCTGCTCTTAAAGATAATCCGCATATCTGGGTGCTGCGTTCGCTGACCAAATTTTATGCTATTCCCGGCCTGCGGTTGGGATATCTGGTCAACAGCGATGACGCGGCGGTGGCGCGGATGCGTCGCCAACAAATGTCGTGGTCGGTTAACGCGCTGGCGGCGCTTGCCGGTGAGGTAGCGTTACAGGATAGCGCCTGGCAACAGGCGACCTGGCATTGGTTACGGGAGGAGGGCGCCCGGTTTTATCAGGCGCTTTGTCAGCTCCCCCTGCTGACGGTCTATCCCGGGCGGGCAAACTATCTGTTGTTACGCTGTGAGCGAGAGGATATTGACCTGCAGCGACGGTTGCTGACGCAGCGGATTTTAATCCGTAGCTGCGCTAACTACCCGGGGCTGGACAGCCGCTATTATCGTGTGGCGATACGCAGCGCTGCGCAAAACGAGCGTCTGCTGTCGGTGCTGCGCAATGTGCTTACCGGTATAACCCCTGCTGATTGATGTAGTTCAGCACGTTTTCCGGCAACAGATCGTCGCAGGATTCGCCTTTTTCCAGCCGTTCGCGGATGAGGGTTGCGGAGATATTAAGCCAGGGCGTTTCCGCCAGGTAAATTTTACCGGCTGGCAACTGGTGCAGATCGTCCGGCGTATGGGTCAGATGCTGTTCCAGCCACTGCTGGTGTTGCGCCTGCGTCATTTCAAGGGGGTAGCCGGGACGACGGCAAACGATCAGGTGAGTGTTATCAAGGATGGTGTCGTAATCATGCCAGGAGGGGAAGTTAAGCAGCGAGTCCTGGCCGATAATAAACGCCAGCGGCGCTTCGGGGCCCTGTTCTTCGCGCCATGCTTTCAGCGTTTGCGCAGTGTAAGAGGGCGCGTTTCGCTGTAGCTCGCGTTCATCCAGCGTAAAAAGCGGCTTATCGGCGATAGCCAGCTCCAGCATATATTTACGCTGCGCGCTGGAGGCTTCCGGCTGGGGGCGATGCGGCGGCACATTGTTAGGCATAATAATCACCCGCGATAAGCCGATCAGATTCGCCAGCGTTTCAACAGGTTTAAGATGTCCATAATGCACCGGATCAAAGGTGCCGCCGAATAAAGCCTGTAACGATTTCATATCACCCATCAATAAATACGTCTGCCAGCGCCTTATGGCAGAGCAGGAGCGACAGCCCTTCAAGATCTGCCCATACCGACTGACCATAATCCTGTTTGAGCGTAATTTCTGTACGCGTCAGTAACTGCACGGCCTGGCGAAGCTGTGCAGGATGGAGACGCTGCAACGCGTCGCCGATCATGGGGCGACGGTTTTGCCAGACCCGGTGTTTATCAAACAGCGCGCGTAACGGCGTATGCGCGGACTGACGTTTGAGATTTACCAGTAGCAGCAGCTCTCGCTGGAGGGTGCGCAGCAGAATGACCGGTTCGCTGCCTTCAAGGCGTAGCTGTTGCAGGATATGCAGCGCGCGTTTGCTTTTCCCCATCAGTAACGCATCCACCCAGTGGAAAGGGGTAAAGTGGGCGGCGTCATTGACGGCCTGCTCCACGCGAGGAAGCGTTAACTTACCGTCAGGCCAAAGCAGCGACAGCCGTTCCAGCGCCTGCGCCAGCGCCAACAGATTGCCCTCATAGCAATAGCACAGCAGTTGGTTCGCGGCGTCATCCAGTTGCAAATTCTGTGCTTTCGCTCTGGCGGCCACCCAGCGGGGAAGCTGCGCCTGCTCCGGCGTCTGACAACTGACCTGAACGCTACGGTCTGCCAGCGCGGTATACCAGGCGGCGTTTTCCTGCGCTTTGGTGAGCTTGTTTCCGCGTACTATTAATAACAGGTCGTCATGCAGCAGCTCGCTCAGCGTGGCGAGTTGCTCATTCATTGCCGCGTTAGGCCCGTTTTCCGGCAGTTGCAGCACCAGCGTTTGACGACTGGCGAACAGACTCATCGCCTGGCAGAGTGAGAAAAGCGATCCCCAGTCGGTACTGGGATCGAGAGTAAAAGCGTGGTGCTCTTCGAAGCCTTGCGACGCAGCCGCCAGACGAATAGCGTCCTGACTTTCCTGCAGCAGCAGCGGATCGTTGCCCAATAGCAGATATGCCGCACGCAGCCCTTCGTTGAGCTGCGCGCGGAGTTGTTCAGGATACAACCTGATCATTAGTTACTCAGCGTAGTGGAGACGCGTGCTGGCGTAGAGGCGGGCGCCGCCGTCTCATTGTCGGCGGTAGCCTCCTCTTTCGTCGCCTGAATATCCGCCGCGCGGACGCTGGTCAGCTTACGAATCAGCTGTTCAGCGGCTTTGTCGTACATCTCCTGAACGATCATGGCCTGCTCGTTATCCTTCGCCAACGCCATCTGCGGGTTATCGAAGAACGAACGGTACACTTTCGTGCTGATAGGATAGATGTCATGGCCCGGAATCAATACCGAGGCATTGACGGTCATCACCATCTGATATTCCGCCGTCTGGCCGTCCTGGAACACTGACGCCGTATCCTGCGAAATAGTCACCGTTCCAAGCCGCAGAGACGGAACGTCTTTGCGCGTTGTGTCTTTATCAAGCAGGTTTACGTTATTCAGCCGTAACTGATTACGTACCGCACGACTTAGCGGACCGTTCGGATCGCCGGAATCGAGGATCATCGTTTTCATTGAAGCCGGAACCTGCGTAGTGCTACGCAGATGCCAGCCGCATCCGGCGGTGACCAGCACCGCCAGAGATAACAACAGTGTTACCAGATATCGCACGCTTCCTCCCGCGCTTAGCCAACAACCAGATTGAGGAGTTTACCCGGAACGTAAATCACTTTACGCACGGTAACGCCATCAAGATATTTTGCCACCAGATGTTCCTGGCCTGCACGTTCACGCACCTGTTCTTCGGTAGCATCCACCGGTACGGTGATTTTCCCGCGAACTTTACCGTTAACCTGCACGACAACCAGCGTGGTGTTTTCCACCATTGCCTGCTCGTCGGCAACCGGCCACGGCGCGTTGTCGATATCGCCTTCGCCACCCAGTTCCTGCCACAAGGTAAAGCAGACGTGCGGGGTGAACGGGTTAAGCATACGCACGACGGCCTGCAGCGCTTCCTGAAGCAGTGCGCGGTCTTGTTCGCCTTCCTGCGGGGCTTTCGCCAGTTTGTTCATCAACTCCATGATCGCCGCAATGGCGGTGTTGAACGTCTGACGGCGGCCGATATCATCGGTCACTTTGGCAATGGTTTTATGCACATCGCGACGCAGCGCTTTTTGATCTTCGCTCAGTGCATCGACGTTCAGCGCCGCGACAGAACCTTTAGCGGTGTGTTCGTAAACCAGCTTCCAGACGCGTTTAATAAAGCGGTTTGCGCCTTCTACGCCGGACTCCTGCCATTCCAGAGTCATATCCGCCGGAGAAGCGAACATCATAAACAGGCGTACCGTGTCCGCGCCATAACGTTCAACCATTACCTGCGGGTCGATACCGTTATTTTTCGACTTGGACATTTTACTCATGCCAGTGTAGACCAGCGCATGACCCGCTGCGTCTTTTGCTTTTACGATGCGGCCTTTCTCATCGCGCTCGACGATAGCGTCAACTGGCGAAACCCAGTTACGCTCGCCGTTCTCGCCGACATAATAGAACGCATCCGCCAGTACCATGCCCTGACACAGCAACTGTTTAGCCGGCTCGTCAGAGGTGACCATGCCCGCATCGCGCATCAGCTTATGGAAGAAGCGGAAGTAGAGCAGGTGCATGATGGCATGTTCAATACCGCCGATGTAGATGTCGACCGGCAGCCAGTAGTTTGCCGCTTTCGAATCCAGCATTCCTTCCTGATACTGCGGGCAGGTGTAACGCGCGTAGTACCATGACGATTCCATAAAGGTGTCGAAGGTGTCGGTTTCACGCAGCGCCGGCATACCGTTAACGGTGGTTTTCGCCCACTCAGGATCGGCCTTGATCGGGCTGGTGATGCCGTCCATGACGACGTCTTCCGGCAAAATAACCGGCAGTTGATCTTCCGGCGTCGGCAGCACGGTGCCGTCTTCCAGGGTGACCATTGGGATCGGCGCGCCCCAGTAACGCTGACGGGAAACGCCCCAGTCACGCAGACGGTAGTTCACTTTACGTTCGCCGACGCCTTTTTCCGCCAGTTTATCGGCAATGGCGTTAAACGCCGCTTCAAAGGCCAGGCCGTCGAACTCGCCGGAGTTAAACAGCACGCCTTTTTCGGTCAGCGCCTGTTCGGAAAGATCCGGCTCGGAACCGTCAGCGGCCAGAATCACCGGCTTGATGGTCAAACCGTATTTGGAGGCAAATTCGTAGTCGCGCTGATCGTGACCCGGAACGGCCATCACCGCGCCAGTGCCGTACTCCATCAGGACAAAGTTTGCCGCCCAGACCGGGATCTCTTCGCCAGTTAACGGATGAATCGCTTTATAGCCGGTGTCGACGCCTTTTTTCTCCATGGTCGCCATTTCGGCTTCGGCCACTTTGGTGTTACGGCATTCGTCGATGAACGCCGCCAGCTCGGCGTTGTTCGCCGCCGCTTTTTGCGCCAGCGGATGACCGGCGGCCACCGCCAGGTAAGTGGCGCCCATAAAGGTATCCGGACGGGTGGTATAGACGGTCAGCGTGTTATCGTAACCCTTCACATCGAAGGTGATTTCCACGCCTTCAGAGCGGCCAATCCAGTTGCGCTGCATCGTTTTTACGGTATCAGGCCAGTGGTCCAGCTTATCCAGATCGCGCAACAGCTCGTCTGCGTAAGCGGTGATTTTGATAAACCACTGTGGGATCTCTTTACGCTCAACTTTGGTGTCGCAGCGCCAGCAGCAGCCGTCGATCACCTGTTCGTTGGCGAGAACGGTCTGATCGTTCGGGCACCAGTTAACGGCAGAAGTCTTCTTGTACACCAGGCCTTTTTTATACAGCTCGGTGAAGAATTTCTGTTCCCAACGGTAGTATTCCGGGGTGCAGGTCGCGATTTCACGGCTCCAGTCATAGCCAAAACCCAGCGTTTTGAGCTGGTTTTTCATGTACGCGATGTTGTCGTACGTCCACGGCGCCGGCGCGGTGTTGTTCTTCACCGCCGCGCCTTCCGCCGGCAGGCCGAAGGCGTCCCAGCCGATTGGCTGCAGCACGTTTTTGCCCAGCATACGCTGGTAGCGGGCAACCACGTCGCCGATGGTGTAGTTACGTACGTGGCCCATGTGTAGTCGGCCAGAAGGATAGGGAAGCATCGACAGGCAGTAATACTTCTCTTTGCTCTCGTCTTCGGTCACTTCAAATGTGCGCTTCTCATCCCAGTGAAGCTGTACTTTGGATTCTATCTCTTCCGGGCGGTATTGCTCTTGCATGGCAGCCAGTAGTCCTGTTTTCGATACAGCTACAAATGTAGCTTTAGAGGTGGTGTTTAGATCCGCATAGCATAGCCCAAACACGCACGTCAAAACAGGGGGTAGAACATTTGTCGCGCCAGGCGTTCATGAGGAGGTGACGCAAAATGCGACACGACTGAGGCAAATTACCGCAGTTCCTGTCACCGCCAGATCGGCCCATAAAAATAAAGTCATATAAACCATGCAGTTAAAAAATGGCACGCCTTTTGATTAGGGAAGACAGGACTAAAGCAAAGGAGTTAATCGTGAAAAAAAATGCAGTGGTGATTCACCCTCAGGATTGCGTCGCGACGGCTATTACGGCGCTCAAAGCCGGCGAAACCGCCACAATGTTCGTTGGCGAACGCGAGATAAGCGTTGTGTTACATCAGGATGTGCCATTTGGCCACAAATTCGCCATCTGCGATGTGCCTTTTCATGGCGAAGTTTATAAATATGGTGAATCCATTGGCCGCGCCACTCAGGAAATAAAAAGTGGCGACTATGTGCACGTCCACAATGTGGAAAGCGAACGCGGACGTGGTGACTGGAAATAATATAAAACAAGGGAAAATGATTATGAGCAATGAGACTTTTTTGGGGTTCCGCCGCCCTGACGGCCGTTTTGGCATCCGTAATTATGTACTGATTTTACCTACCAGCGTTTGCGCGAATAAAGTTGCCCAGGATATTGCCCGGCAGGTAAAAGGCGCGACATGGGTGAATAACGATTTTGGCTGCTGCCAGGTGGCAGGCGATGCGCGTCTGACGGAAAAAACATTGATTAATGTGGCGAATAATCCCAACGTCGGCGCTATTGTGGTTGTGGGCTTAGGCTGTGAAGGCGCGGAGCCGCTACGCATCGCAGAGGAGATTACCGCATTTGGCAAACCGACCTCCTGCATCACCATTCAGGAAGAGGGCGGCACGCTTAAATGTCAGGCCAGGGGGATTTCGCTGGCCCGCGACTATGCGCAACAACTCTCCATGCAAAAACCGCAGCAAGCACCGGTTAGCGAGCTGCTGTTGGCGATGGAGTGCGGCGGGTCAGATACGACATCGGGGCTGGCGTCTAACCCTTCCTGCGGGGTCGCCTCGGATAAGCTGATACGCTGCGGCGGAAGCTCAATTCTTTCTGAAACGACGGAATTTATTGGCGCCGAGCATGTGATGGCGAAACGCGCGGTGACGCCGGAGGTTGGTCAACAGCTCATTGATTTAGTGGTCGGCTGCGAGGCGCGAGCAAAAGCGCTGGGCGAGGATATTCGCGGGGGACAGCCGACGCCGGGCAATATTAAAGGCGGGTTGACTACCATTGAAGAAAAATCGTTAGGCTGTATGCATAAAGCGGGTCATGCGCCGCTACAGGGCGTACTGGAATATGCCGATAGTCCAACGCATCCGGGCCTGTGGATTATGGATACCCCAGGGCAGGATATTGAATCTATTTCCGGCATGGTGGCGGGGGGAGCGCAGATCGTTATTTTTACTACCGGTCGCGGAACGCCTGCCGGTAACCCAATAGCGCCGGTAATAAAAATTACGGGTAATAAAGCAACGTGGGAAATGATGCAGGACAATATTGATATTGATGTGTCCGCCATTATGTCTGGCGAGGCTTCTATTACGCAAATGGGCGAGGAAATTTATCAGGAAATTTTACGCGTCGCGAATGGGAAAACGACTAAATCAGAAGATTTAGGTCATAACGAATTCTCTATTTATAAGATCGCGCCGACGTTCTGATACCAAATCGGGCAGCACAAGCTGTCCGGTTATCTCCTGGGAATAAGCTATGAAAATTAAAAAAACACTGGAACGTTTTCCTGGTGGTATGATGGTTGTACCGCTAATCATCGGCGCATTGTTTAAAACTTTTGCGCCGGAGGCGCTGGAAATAGGCGGTTTTGTCACCTCTATTTCGCATGGCGCAATGGCGATTTTAGGCATGTTTTTAGTCTGTATGGGCGCGGATATCCAGTTTAAAGCCGCGCCGAAAGCGCTGAAAAAAGGCGCTGCGATCACCTTTGCGAAATTTGCCAGCGGCGTGATTATTGGCATTCTGGTCGGAAAATTTTGCGGCCCGGATGGGTTATTAGGTCTGTCGGCTTTAGCGATTATTTCGGCGATGACCAACTCGAACAGTGGGTTATATGCCGCGTTGGTGGGGGAGTACGGCGATGAAACCGACGGCGGCGCGATTGCGGTAATATCGTTGAACGATGGTCCCTTTTTCACCATGCTGGCGTTAGGGTCGGCAGGCATGGTGTCGATACCCTTTATGAATCTGGTGGCGGTTATTATTCCCATTATTATTGGCATGATTTTGGGTAATCTGGATGAGGACATGCGCAAGTTTCTTAAACAGGGCAGCGTGGTAACGATTCCCTTTTTTGCCTTTGGGTTAGGATACGGTATTGATTTCGCAAGACTTATCACGGCAGGCTCTTCAGGTATTTTACTGGGACTCATGACGGTGGCGATTGGCGGATTTTTTAATATTTTCGCCGATCGTCTGACGGGAGGCAGCGGCGTGGCAGGCGCGGCGGTATCCACCACCTCTGGCAACGCCGTCGCGACGCCAGCGGCAATCGCGCTGCTCGATCCGCATTTTACCGACCTGGCGTCGACGGCGGCGGCGCAGGTGGCGGCCTCGACGATTATTACCGCTCTGTGCGCCCCCTTCCTGACCGTATGGATAAAAAAACGCTACGATCGTAAACTGAACCCAGCCGCCGCAGGCGGTTAGCGTTTCGGCGGAAAATAAATCACGACGGGCGGTCTCGCCCGTTCATAAACCAACAGGATGGTGAGTGATGAATAAGACGAAAGATATAGCCGCATCTCCTCTCTGTTTTGTCTCTCCTTACCCTCAACTGGCAAAGGCTGCCGAGGCGCTGGTCGCGCAGTTGGATTACGCCGTCACTATTCATCAAACGACGCTTAATCGTATCCTGGATGAGCTACCTTTATTAGAGTCCCGTGGGCACCAGGTACTGATTAGTCGTGGCGGCTGTGCGGAAATATTAAAAAAGCACAGTAAATTACCGGTAGTCGAAATTAAAATGTCCGGCTACGACATTCTTGATGCGCTTATCCCTTTTAAAGGACAAAAAGGCACTGTCGGTATTGTCGGCTTTTCCAGTGTGATCAAAGGATGCGCGCGCGTAGCGGAACAGTTAAATATTAACTATAAAATTTTTACCTTACAGGGAAATGATAAAGAAACGATTTCTTGCCTGAAGCGGCAATTAGCGTCCACGCCATTAGATTGCATTGTTGGCGATACCGTTTGTCAGGATTATTTTTCACCGCTGGGCTCGCAATTCCGTTTACTTGATTCCAGCCCCGCCTCAATAACCGAAGCTCTGGAAGAAGCCCTCTCATTATATCTGGCTTTTCGCAGCCAATTACTGGAGCGTCATCATCTGCAGCTGATTCTCGATCAGTTTGATAAAGCTGTTATCACGCTTGATGATACCGGCGCGTTACTGCATTACAATAAATATGCGAGCCAACTTTTTAAAATTAACGCCTCCGGTGAGATTTATGACGCATCTTTCCTGAAACAGGTATTGCACCAGGAGCGGCATACATTACGTGAGGGAAAAACCGTCAGCGCGAAAGTCGTCGATACGCCGCAAGGCGCGATGGTGGTTAATCTGTATCCGGTATTTGCGGCCAGACAGTTAAGCCGGGTGGTGTTGACGATGCAAACCGTCTCCAGTTTACAGGGGGTGGAACATCATGTTCGCCGCCAGGAACTGTCTCGCCGCGGCTTGAGCGCCCGCTATCATTTCGACGATCTGCTTACCGAAAATCCGGAAATGCTGCGTCGTCTGGCGATCATTAAAAATTATGCCGGTACGGACGCGACTATCTTAATTAATGGCGAAAGCGGGACGGGAAAAGAGGTGCTGGCGCAAAGTATTCATAATGCCAGCCAACGCGTCAACGGCCCGTTTGTCGCCATTAACTGCGGCGCGATGGCCCCTCAGATTCTGGAGAGCGAACTCTTTGGCTATGTCGCTGGCGCATTTACCGGCGCGTCGCCGAAAGGCAAAATAGGCCTGTTTGAATTAGCGCACCACGGTACCATTTTTCTGGATGAGATTAGCGAACTGGATAAACCGCTACAGACGCGCTTATTACGGGTATTGCAGGAGCGGCAGATTATGCGGCTGGGCTCAGACCAGATGATACCTGTTGATATTCGCGTGATTGCGGCGACCAATCAGACGTTAACGAAGCTCATTGCGGACGGGACATTTCGCGAAGATCTTTACTATCGGCTTAACGTATTAAAAGTAACCACCATCCCGCTACGCAAACGTCCGGAGGATATCAAAGCCATCGGCCTGTCGCTGCTTACCAGTTTCAGCCAGCATTATAAACGCCCGGCACTAACGTTAACCCCGGCGCTGTGGTAAGAGCTTCAGCGCTTCGCCTGGCCCGGAAACGTCAGGCAGTTAAGCAATATTATCGAACGGCTGGTGCTCTCTATTGATCACTCCCCGGCAACGCTGGATGAGGGCCGCCTCTTGCTGGACGATCTGGAAGAGGGGAGCCGACGCGAGCCAACTACCTGCTACGACTGCCAGATGCTGGCTGGCGATTATAAAACGATTCGCCTGCGTATTTTGAGAAAATTATTAGAGGCGGAAAGGGATAATAAATCGTTAGTGGCGAAACGATTAAATGTCGATCGTACCTCGCTGACGCGCTGGATACGTGAGTCGGCCTGACAAGAATTTACAGACTCTGTGGGCAGCCTTGCAAAGCGTAACGCAAATAACGTCTATTATTATAGACAGTTAACGATCCAAGAGGTGAAGTGATGAACAAGGTTGCTCAATATTACCGTGAACTGGTGGCCTCATTAAGCGAGCGTTTACGCAATGGCGAGCGCGACATTGATGCGCTGGTGGAGCAGGCGCGCCAGCGCGTGATGCAAACAGGGGAGTTAACGCGAACCGAGGTGGACGAACTGACGCGCGCTGTCAGACGCGATCTGGAAGAGTTCGCCATGAGCTACGAAGAGAGCCAGGAAGATAGCGTCTTCTTGCGGGTGATTAAAGAGAGTCTCTGGCAGGAACTGGCAGATATTACCGACAAAACCCAGCTGGAATGGCGTGAAGTCTTCCAGGATTTGAATCACCACGGCGTGTATCACAGTGGCGAAGTGGTGGGGCTGGGGAATCTGGTGTGCGAGAAATGCCACTATCATCTGGCGGTTTACACGCCGGATGTGTTGCCGCTCTGCCCGAAATGCGGTCATGACCAGTTTCAGAGAAGACCGTTTGAGCCGTGAGTGGAAGAGCGCTGGTGCGTCTTATCCGGCCTACCAAAAATCGTTCACGTAGGCCGGATATGGCGAAGCTGCCATCCGGCAAATATTACGCGTAAGACTTCAGCCGTTCCGCCAGTAAATCGACAAATCCCTGGCGGTCTACATCGACCATCACCGTCGCATTCGGCTTATTCCCCGTCAGGAAATAATAATCCACCACCGTCATCCCCTGGGTGTATTTCCCCTGGGTTTCCACGCCGACCCAACGCTCAACGGTGGTGAAAATCTCGGGCTTGAGCAGCCAGGCGATGGTGCACGGGTCGTGCAGCGGCGCGCCGACAAATCCCCATTTTTCGTCTTTGTGATATTCAAAGAAGAAGTCGAGTAGTTCAGCCACGATCGTCGAAATTGGATTGCCGATGTCGCGGAAACGCTCGATATCGGCGGCGTGAATCTGTGCCTTATGAGTGACGTCCAGCCCGGCCATCACCACCGGAATGCCTGACTGGAAGACAATTTCGGCGGCCTCCGGGTCGACGTAAATATTAAATTCCGCAGCGGGTGTCCAGTTACCCAGCGCCATCGCGCCGCCCATGATCACAATGCGGGCGATTTTCGTATGCAGTTCCGGATGGCTATTCAGCAGCAGCGCCACGTTGGTCTGTGGGCCAGTGGAGACGATGGTGACTGGCTGTGCGCTCTCACGCAGTGTTTTTGCCATCAGCTCAACGGCAGTGCAGCTTTGCGGGGCGAATGACGGCTCGGGCAGCGCCGGGCCGTCAAGACCACTTTCGCCGTGAACGTTATCGGCGATAATCAATTCGCGCATGAGAGGTTTCACCGCGCCGCCCGCCACCGGAATATCCGGGCGTTTGAGCAGTGTCAGCATCCGCAGTACGTTGCGCAGGGTCTTCTCCGGCGTCTGGTTGCCGGCGGAAGAGGTGATCGCTTTCACTTCCAGTTCAGGGGAGGCGAGGGCGAGAACGAGGGCGATCGCGTCATCATGACCCGGATCGCAATCAATAATAATGGGCAGTGCCATTGTGGCTCCTTGTAAGCGGTACTTTGTGACAAGGTTAACGCCCGGCTGGATACGTTTCGAGAAGCGAAGCGGTAAAGCGTGAGATAGCGCGCACTCTGACGTGCGCGCCGGGAAGATTAGTGCAGGATTTTCGCAAGGAAGTCTTTTGCGCGATCGGAACTGGGGTTAGCGAAGAACTCCTCTTTTGGCGAATCTTCGACGATTTTACCTTCATCCATAAAGATCACCCGGTTAGCCACTTTACGGGCAAAGCCCATTTCGTGCGTCACCACCATCATGGTCATCCCTTCGTTCGCCAGCTCGACCATCACGTCCAGCACCTCGTTGATCATTTCCGGATCGAGCGCGGAAGTCGGTTCATCGAATAACATGGCAATGGGGTCCATACATAGCGCGCGGGCGATCGCCACGCGCTGCTGCTGGCCGCCGGAAAGCTGCGCCGGGAACTTGTTGGCATGTGCAGACAGACCAACGCGCTCCAGCAGCTTCAGGCCTTTATCGCGGGCGGCGGCCTTATCGCGTTTCAGCACTTTCACCTGTGCCAGCGTCAGGTTTTCGATGATCGACAGGTGGGGAAACAGCTCGAAGTGCTGGAATACCATGCCCACGCGGGAGCGCAGTTTCGCCAGATCGGTTTTTTTGTCGTTCACAATAATGCCGTTAACGGTAATTTCGCCTTTTTGCACCGGTTCCAGACCGTTGACGGTCTTAATCAGCGTGGATTTACCGGAACCCGATGGCCCGCAGACTACCACCACCTCACCTTTTTTCACTTCTGTTGAACAATCGGTCAGCACCTGAAAGTGACCATACCATTTTGAAACATTTTTCAGGGTAATCATTAAACTGTCCTTTTCTTCAAATAGCTGACCAGCAACGACGCGCTCAGGCTGATAACAAAATAAACGGCGCCGGCGAACAGAATCATTTCGACCTGAGTACCGTCACGCTCGCCGATAGTCGACGCGGTGCGGAAGAAGTCCGCCAGGCTGAGTACATAAACTAAAGAGGTGTCCTGAAATAGCACGATGCCCTGCGTAAGCAACAGCGGCACCATCGCCCGAAACGCCTGCGGCAGAATAATGAGCTTCATCGACTGCCAGTGGGTCATCCCCAGCGCCAGCGCGGCGCTGGACTGGCCGCGGGAAATACTTTGAATACCGGCGCGAATAATCTCGGAATAGTAGGCCGCTTCAAACATGGAGAAGGCCACCATCGCGGAGATCAGGCGGATATCGGTTTTCGGCGATAGTCCCAGCACGTTTTGCAGAAAGCCGGGTACAATCAGATAGAACCACAGCAAGACCATGACCAACGGGATAGAACGGAAAACGTTAACATACGCTTTAGCAAACCAGGCGATAGGGGCGAAGCTTGAGAGGCGCATGACGGCCAGAATGGTTCCCCAGACTATCCCCACGACAACGGCGGTGACGGTGATCTTCAGCGTGATGACCAACCCGGCCAGCAGGTAAGGCAGTGAGGGGATAATCGAACTCCAGTCAAATTCGTACATTATTTGCTCCCCACGTTGCCCGGCAGGCGGACTTTGCGTTCAACCAGGCTCATGACCAGCATGATAACGGCGTTAATCAGCACATAGGCCAGCGTAATGGCGGTGAAAGATTCCCAGGCGTGCGCCGAGTAATCCAACAGTTTGCCTGCCTGCGCCGCCATATCCACCAGACCGATGGTTGAGGCAATAGCCGAGTTTTTCACCAGGTTCATCATCTCTGACGTCATTGGCGGCACGATAACGCGATAGGCATTCGGCAGCAGGACATAGCGATAAGCCTGCGGCAGCGTTAGCCCCATCGCCAGCGCCGCGTTCTTCTGCCCGCGAGGCAGAGACTGAATCGCGGCGCGCACCTGTTCGCAAACGCGGGCGGCGGTAAACAGTCCCAGACAGATCATTGAGGAGAGGAAAAACTGAATATTGGGATCGAGTTCCGCCTTAAACCACATGCCAAGATCTTCCGGCAACAGTTCAGGCACCACCAGGTACCAGGTGAAGAATTGCACGATCAGCGGCACGTTACGGAACAGTTCTACGTACAACGTGCCCAGCCCGGAGAGGAAACGGTTGGGAACGGTACGTAAAATGCCGAAAATAGATCCTACCAGGAAAGCGATAATCCAGGCGGTAATCGAAAGGGCTACGGTGACCTGAAAACCACTCCATAGCCAGCCGAGATAGGTGGTATTGCCGAAGGGGGCTTCCTGTAAAAAAATACCCCAGTTCCAGTCTATTGACATACATCTACTCCGAAAAAAAAGGGTAGCAGCGCTACCCTCGAAGATTGTTGCCCGGCGATTTGCGGCTTCAGGCCCGATGGGGAACGACCATCAGGCTTATAGTCTGTCCGTGCTGAGCGACAATCGAGAGGACAGGAGTCCCGTCCCATTTAGTTTTAGTTAGTTAAGCGCTTTATCATTCGGTGCTTTGAACAGGGCTTTCATCTCGTCAGACAACTCGAAATTCATGTTCAGGTTTTTCGGTGGGATCGGATTTTTAAACCACTTATCAAACCACTTTTCCGCTTCGCCGGAGGTTTGCGCCTGGGCGATGGTATCGTCCATCAGCTTTTTAAACTCAGGGTCGTTTTTACGCAGCATACAGCCGTAGGCTTCCTGGGACTGCGGTTTACCGACAATCTCCCAGTTATCCGGTTTTTTGGCTTTGGCGCGCTCGCCGGCCAGCAGCGCGTCATCCATCATAAAGGCGACGGCGCGACCGCTTTCCAGGGTACGGAACGAGTCACCGTGGTCTTTCGCGCTAATAATACGCATATCCATCTTTTGCTCTTCGTTAAGCTTATGCAGCAGAATTTCAGAGGTCGTCCCGGAGGTGACGACGACCGCTTTGCCTTTCAGATCCGGGAAATCTTTAATATCGCCGCCTTTTTTAGTCAGCAGTCGCGTCCCGACGACGAAAATCGTATCGGAGAAGGCGGCCTGTTTCTGGCGCTCAAGATTGTTAGTCGTTGAACCACATTCAAAATCGAAGGTTCCGTTTTGCAACAGCGGAATACGGTTTTGCGAGGTGATCGGAATCAGCTTCACCTGCAGATCGGGCTTGTTAAGTTTCTTTTTTACCGCTTCCACAATGGCGTTGGAGTAGTCCTGGGAATAGCCGACCACTTTCTGCTGGTTGTCGTAATAAGAAAAGGGCACAGAAGATTCGCGATGCCCGACGACGATCACGCCATTTTTAGCGATCTTGTCCAGGGTGCTACCAGCGGCAGGCGCGCCATCTTCTGCGTGCGCAAGGCCCGCAGACAGTCCCATGACCAGCATTGCTGTGGTTAGCTTACGTAATTGCATATCCAACTCCTTTATCATCTGCGCCGTCGACGCATTGATAGCTATTGTGATGTTGTTATTGCCTGCAACTTGCGCGTGCAGTGTTATGTGTGTTTGTTAACATTTAGTGTGGCTTGTTGTAAATATTTTGCTGCGATATTGTTTATTTTTGCGAAGTGCGCCGCACCGTTCAGAGGCAAAAATCGCAGTTTGCACAATAATGGTGCTACCGATGCTGTGTTGTGGTGCAACCTGGTTGCGCCGGTAGGGAGTGTGCAGCCTCTTGATTATATTAAGCAATTGGCGTGCCAGAATGAGATTTTGGTGGCGGTGAGAGGTTGTAGGCCTGATAAGCGTAGCGCCATCAGGCACGGTGCGATACAACTGCCGGATGGCGGCGTACCGCCTTATCCGGCCTACATTGGATAGTGCAATGTTTTATTTGCGGCGTTGACGCAGGCTCATTACCAGCGCGCCAAAGCCGAACAGTACGGTAATCAACCACACCGTCCAGTCGCCGGTTCGTGCGTACGGCGTCAGGCCGGTGGTCGGCGTGACTTTGGTAGTCAGTACCTGGCGTGTGAACTGCGGGATCATCGCCTGAATTTCGCCCTGCGGGCCAATCACCGCCGTAATACCGTTATTAGTACTGCGCAGTAACGGACGCGCCAGCTCCAGCGAACGCATCCGCGCCATCTGGAAATGTTGCCACGGGCCAATGGACTTACCAAACCAGGCGTCGTTAGAAATCGTCAGCAGATAGTCGGTGTCCGGGCGGAAGTTATCCCGCACCTGTTCGCCAAGAATAATTTCATAACAGATTGCCGCCGTCAGCTTATAGTCGTGCGCATGTAACTGCGGCTGGATATAAGGGCCGCGGCTAAAGGAGGACATGGGCAGATCGAAGAACGGCGCCAGCGGACGCAGGATAGACTCCAGCGGAACGAACTCGCCAAAGGGTACAAGGTGATTTTTATTGTAGCGATTGGGCGAATCATAACTGTATGGATTATCTTTGCCCAACGTAATAATCGTATTGTAGGTGTCGTATCGATTCTGTTTATTGAGACGTGCATCGACAATACCGGTGATCAGCGTGCTATTTTTTTCGCGTAACATCTCGTCCAGCGAACGAAGGAAAGGCTGCTGATTGATTTCAAGATCCGGAATCGCCGATTCAGGCCAGATAATAATCTGTGATTTGCCTAACTCTGGGCGGGTTTCGTTGAGATAAATTTTTAGCGTATTCAGTAGCTGGTTTTCGTCCCACTTCAGCGATTGTGGGATATCGCCCTGCACCAGCGATACCTGGGTCGCTTTGGCCGGTTCCAGCGTAAACCACTGGATATAACGTAGTGGAAAGGGCAAAGCAAACAGAATCACGGCGACAGCCAGCGGACGCCAGTTCCGCGTCGCCAGTGCCAGCGCTAACAGGCCGCTGACCATCATCAGCAGGAAGTTGATCGCTTCGACGCCCATTACCGGCGCCAGGCCTTTTAGCGGGCCGTCGACCTGACTATAGCCAAATTGCAGCCAGGGGAAGCCGGTCAGCACCCAGCCGCGTAAAAATTCGGTGATTTGCCATATTGCAGGCGCGGCGATAGCGACGCGCAGCCAGTTGGTTTTTGGCCACAGGCGCGACAAAATCCCGGCAAACAGTCCGGTATACAGCGAGAGATAAGCTGCAAGCAGCACCACCAGAAAAACGTTAACCGGGCCCGGCATGCCGCCAAACTGCGCGATACTGACATAAACCCAGTTAATCCCGCTACCGAAAAGTCCGAGTCCCCAGCAATAGCCGATGGCGGCAGACTGGAGCGGGCGGCGATTGAACGTTAAGGCCTGCAGCCCGATAAGCGACACTATCGCTGCGGGCCAGACGTCATACGGAGAGAAAGCCAGTGTTCCGCAGGCGCCGAATAATAACGCCAGCAGCAGGCGAATACGCTGGCGTTCAATTAACGAGGCAAATGCCATTTTTAGTCCACTATTGCTGTTATTCGTCCAGTTTTGGCTGGGGCGAGTCATCCGGGATCCTGACATGCACCTGAATAATACGACGACTATCGGCCATCGCCACTTTGAACTGGTAACCATCAATGTCAATGGTTTCGCCGCGGGCCGGTAAATGGCCGAACGCCTGCATCACCAGCCCGCCGATGGTATCGACCTCTTCATCGCTGAAGTGGGTGCCGAAAGCGTCATTGAAGTCTTCAATCGACGCCAGCGCGCGAATCGTCCAGGTATGGCGGCTAAGCTGACGGAAGTCGATATCGTCTTCTTCGTCATACTCATCTTCAATTTCACCGACAATCAGTTCGAGGATGTCTTCGATAGTCACAAGGCCGGAAACGCCGCCAAACTCATCAATCACGATCGCCATATGGTAGCGCTGGGAGCGGAATTCCTTGAGCATACGGTCAACCCGTTTGCTTTCCGGTACGACAACCGCGGGGCGTAACACTTTGTCCATGCTGAAGGCTTCGGCATCGCTGCGCATAAACGGCAGCAAATCTTTGGCCATCAGAATCCCTTCAATGTGATCTTTATCTTCGCTGATCACCGGAAAACGCGAGTGGGCGGACTCGATGATAACATCGAGACATTCGTCCAGCGTCTGGTTGCGTTTCAGGGTAATCATCTGGGAGCGCGGGATCATAATATCGCGAACGCGCTGGTCGGCGATGTCCATTACGCCTTCGAGCATATCGCGCGTATCTTCATCGATAAGCTCGTTCTGCCCGGAATCACGGATCAGCGCCAGCAACTCATCACGGTTTTTAGGTTCACCGTGGAAAAGCTGGCTGAGTAGCAGGGAAAAAAATCCCTTTTTACTGTTTACTGTGTCACTACTGTGTGAATTGTCGTCGCTCATGGCGTCGTATGGGTTCTCATGTTAGTTAATACAAAGCTCGTCATGCGCATACTCAGCTGTGACGGCATGTTTTGCCTGATGGCGCTACGCTTATCAGGGCTACAAAAGGCATGAATGTAGGCCGGATAAGGCGCAAGCGCCGCCATCCGGCAAGCTACTATTCTGCAATCTTCTCGGCAATGTACGGATCCTCATAGCCCATAGCAAGCATAATCTCCGTTTCGAGAGACTCCATCTCTTCCGCTTCGTCATCGTCGATATGATCGTAACCCAGCAAATGCAGGCTACCGTGCACGACCATGTGCGCCCAGTGCGCCTCCAGCGGCTTGCTCTGTTCCTGCGCTTCCTGCTCCACGACCTGACGGCAAATAATCAGATCGCCCAGTAGCGGCATTTCAATGCCGGGGGGCGCTTCAAACGGGAAGGAGAGAACATTAGTGGGTTTATCTTTCCCGCGGTACGTTAAATTAAGGTCGTGGCTTTCGGCCTCATCCACCAGACGGATTGTGACTTCCGCCTCTTCCTGAAACTGCGGAATAACGCCGTCCAGCCAGCGTTGAAACTGAGCTTCATCCGGCAGGCCCGCGTGGTTTTCACAGGCCAACTGTAAATCGAGGATCACCTGGCTCATTTCTGTTCCTGCTCCTGGGCTTCACGCTTACGCTCCGCCGCCAACGCCGCTTTGCGTTTTTGTTCGGCCTCTTCCCAGGCTTCATAGGCGTTAACAATGCGGGCAACGACCGGATGGCGCACCACGTCTTCGCTGTGGAAGAAGTTAAAGCTGATTTCATCGACTTCCGCCAGCACTTCAATGGCATGACGCAAGCCGGATTTGGTGTTGCGTGGCAGGTCAATCTGCGTCACGTCACCGGTGATCACCGCTTTCGAGTTAAAGCCGATACGCGTCAGGAACATCTTCATCTGTTCGATAGTGGTGTTCTGGCTTTCATCCAGAATGATAAAGGCGTCGTTTAATGTGCGTCCGCGCATATAGGCCAGCGGCGCGACTTCAATCACATTGCGCTCAATCAGCTTCTCGACTTTTTCAAAGCCGAGCATTTCGAACAGCGCGTCATACAGCGGACGCAGGTACGGGTCCACTTTCTGACTTAAATCGCCTGGCAGGAAGCCCAGTTTTTCGCCCGCTTCCACCGCCGGACGGGTCAGCAGAATACGGCGAATCTCCTGGCGCTCCAGGGCGTCTACCGCAGCGGCGACCGCAAGATAAGTTTTACCGGTACCCGCCGGGCCGACGCCAAAGGTAATATCGTGATCGAGAATATTGGCGATGTACTGCGCCTGGTTCGGGGTACGCGGTTTAATCACGCCGCGCTTAGTTTTGATATTAATCGCTTTGCCATAGTCAGGCACGCTTTCCGCGCTCTGTTCCAGCACCCGCGCTTCTTTGATCGCCAGATGAATTTGTTCCGGTTCGATATCCTGAGTCTGGCCGCGCATCGGTGCGGTATCGACATACAGACTTCGCAAAATATCTGTCGCCGCGGTCACGCAAATCGGACGACCGGTCAGTTTAAAGTGATTGTCACGGCGGTTGATTTCAATACCGAGACGACGTTCGAGCTGTTTAATATTGTCATCAAACGGCCCGCAAAGGCTCAACAGACGGGCGTTGTCTGCGGGCTCAAGGGTAATTTCGCGAGTGTCTATATTCAAACTGTTCCTCTTGTGTCTGTATCGCCGGACGCTGAACATTTACCGGCATCTAAGGAAATTATTCACGCCATAGGGAAAAGGCGCAAGCATTGCAATGAAGATGGGGATGAAGAGAGAAAATTGCAAGGCCCGTCGGGCGACAGGCCATGACCAGGAAGCCCGACAGGCGTAGCGCCATCGGGCATTATTGCCTTTCCTGCAGGATTAAGGCTGGTAGAATCCTACGCCCAGCTCATTTTCTTTACGGGTACGGGCAATGACGGACTCCGGCGTTTCGGCGACGCGCAGACCCATTTCATCTTCGGTACGCACCACTTTTCCGCGCAGGGAGTTCGGATAGACGTCAGTAATTTCCACATCGACAAACTTACCAATCATCTCCGGCGTGCCTTCAAAGTTCACCACCCGATTGTTTTCGGTACGGCCAGACAGTTCCATAATGTTTTTACGTGACGTGCCTTCCACCAGAATGCGCGGTGTCGTGCCGAGCATACGGCGGCTCCATGCCATCGCCTGCTGATTGATACGCTCTTGCAGAATATACAGACGCTGCTTTTTCTCTTCTTCCGGTACGTCATCAACCATATCGGCAGCCGGCGTTCCCGGACGCGCAGAGAAGATAAAGCTGTAGCTCATATCAAAGTTGACGTCGGCGATAAGCTTCATGGTTTTTTCGAAATCATCGGTAGTTTCGCCAGGGAAACCGACGATAAAGTCAGAGCTTATCTGAATGTCCGGCCGCGCCGCGCGCAGTTTACGGATGATTGCTTTATATTCCAGCGCAGTGTGGGTACGCCCCATCAGATTCAACACGCGATCGGAACCGCTCTGTACCGGCAGATGCAGGAAACTGACCAGTTCCGGCGTATCGCGGTACACCTCGATAATATCGTCGGTGAACTCAATCGGATGGCTGGTGGTAAAGCGAATACGGTCAATGCCGTCGATGGCGGCAACCAGACGCAGCAGATCGGCAAAGGTGCCGGTGGTGCCGTCGTAGTTTTCTCCGCGCCAGGCGTTAACGTTCTGGCCCAGCAGGTTGACCTCACGCACGCCCTGCGCCGCTAACTGGGCGATTTCGAACAGGATATCGTCTGAGGGACGGCTAACTTCTTCACCGCGGGTATACGGCACCACGCAGTAAGTACAATATTTATTGCAGCCTTCCATGATAGAAACGAAAGCGGTCGGGCCTTCTGCGCGCGGCTCCGGCAAACGATCGAACTTCTCGATTTCCGGGAAGCTGATATCGACCACCGGGCTGCGGTCGCCACGCACGGAGTTAATCATCTCCGGCAGGCGGTGTAAGGTTTGCGGGCCAAAAATAATGTCGACGTAATGGGCGCGTTGACGAATGTGCTCGCCTTCCTGGGAAGCCACGCAGCCGCCGACGCCGATAATCAGATCGGGATTTTTCTCTTTTAACAGTCTCCAGCGACCTAATTGATGGAAGACTTTTTCCTGAGCCTTCTCGCGGATTGAGCAGGTATTCAACAGCAGCACATCCGCCTCTTCCGCCACGTCGGTCAGTTGATAGCCGTGGGTGGCGTCCAGCAGATCGGCCATCTTCGATGAATCGTACTCGTTCATCTGACAGCCCCAGGTTTTAATATGGAGTTTTTTAGTCATCGACTTGCTCTTGCGAAATAGTGGCTGAAAAGCAGGGCGCATAGTGTAATGCTTTGGCGCGGTTGTGACCAGTATGACTGACGTCAGCCCTAATG
This sequence comes from Salmonella sp. 741265055_HSA, assembly GCF_046569525.1. Lineage (NCBI taxonomy): Bacteria > Pseudomonadati > Pseudomonadota > Gammaproteobacteria > Enterobacterales > Enterobacteriaceae > Salmonella > Salmonella sp. 741265055_HSA. Next base: position 66,776 of record NZ_JBKFSQ010000028.1, read on the forward strand.
GGTAAAAAATCCTGTAAACTTGTCTAAAACGTAACAGGATGAATGACCATGACAAATCAACCAACGGAAATTGCCATTGTCGGCGGGGGAATGGTCGGCGGCGCGCTGGCGCTGGGTCTGGCGCAGCAAGGGTTTACGGTGATGGTAATAGAACATGCCGCGCCTGCGCCGTTTGTGGCTGACAGCCAGCCTGACGTGCGGATTTCGGCCATTAGCGCGGCATCCGTGGCGCTGCTCAAGGGGCTGGGCGTTTGGGAGGCGGTGCAGGGGATGCGTAGCCATCCTTATCGGCGACTGGAGACCTGGGAGTGGGAAAACGCCCATGTGGTGTTCGACGCCGCTGAACTCAAGCTGCCGCTGTTAGGCTATATGGTAGAGAACAACGTCCTGCAACAGGCGCTGTGGCAGGCGCTGGAAGCGCACCCCGGCGTGACGCTGCGCGTTCCGGCTTCACTGGCGGCATTGCACCGCCGCCGCGATGGTTATGCGCTGGAACTGGCCGACGGCGAATGGGTAACGCCGAAGTTAGTGATTGGCGCCGACGGCGCGAATTCGCAGGTTCGGCAAATGGCGGGAATTGGCATTCATGCCTGGCAATATGCGCAGTCGTGTATGCTTATCACCGTCAAGTGTGAAAATGCGCCAGGCGACAGCACCTGGCAGCAGTTTACGCCAACGGGGCCGCGCGCCTTTTTGCCGCTGTTCGACGATTGGGCGTCGCTGGTGTGGTATGACGCTCCGGCACGTATTCGCCAGCTACAGAGTTTATCGATGACGCAATTGCAGGTGGAAATTAATCAGCACTTTCCGGCGCGTCTGGGGGCGGTGATGCCTGTCGCGGCGGGCGCGTTTCCGCTAACCCGTCGTCACGCGTTGCAGTATGTACAACCGGGGCTGGCCCTGGTAGGCGACGCGGCGCATACCATTCATCCGCTGGCCGGGCAGGGCGTCAACCTGGGGTATCGGGATGTTGATGCGTTGATTGATGTGCTGGCGAGTGCCCGTAGCTATGGCGAGTCCTGGGCCAGCCATTCGGTGTTGAAACGCTATCAGACGCGGCGCATGGCAGATAATTTTATGATGCAAAGTGGAATGGATCTGTTTTATGCCGGGTTCAGCAATGAATTGCCGCCGCTGCGTATTTTACGCAATATGGGGCTGATGGCGGCGCAGCGCGCAGGCGTGCTAAAACGTCAGGCGCTGAAGTATGCGTTGGGGTTGTAGTTTGTGTTATGCCGGGTGGCGGCAATACCTTACCCGGCCTGTATTCGCCCGTAGGCCTGATAAGCGTAGCGCCATCAGGCAGTCCGAATTACCAGAAAAGCAAAAAGCTCGCCGAAGCGAGCTTTTTAAAAGTGGCTGGGGTACGAGGATTCGAACCTCGGAATGCCGGAATCAGAATCCGGTGCCTTACCGCTTGGCGATACCCCAATTGTCGTACTTCTTGCGCTCATTAGCAGAGCGTCTTTAAAACTGGCTGGGGTACGAGGATTCGAACCTCGGAATGCCGGAATCAGAATCCGGTGCCT